>JAICMT010000385.1 GCA_025929125.1 Acidobacteriaceae bacterium
CCTGGATCTGGGAAAGAAGCTTCCGGTCCTGATCGAGGTGAAGCTCAGCCCGGAGGAAACCAAACACGGCATCGCTCCGGACGAGCTGCCCGCATTACTGGATCAGATTGCAGATCTGCCGGCGTTGATTCCCTCCGGGTTGATGACCGTGCCTCCCTGGGCCGAGGACGCTGAGAGAGCGCGTCCCTACTTCCGCGAACTGCGGCGGCTTCGCGACGCATCGCTGGAGAGGTGTGCGACGCTGAATCAACTCTCGATGGGTATGTCGAATGACTTCGTGGTTGCAATCGAAGAGGGGTCCACCTGCGTCCGGATTGGCACCGCACTGTTTGGCCAACGCCAATACCCTGCGAGCACACATGCATGATTCCACGGCACTGCGCGACGTAGCCGGCGGGTGCACCCTGGCGGTGCGGGTCCACCCAGGCGCACGCCTTGACGCGATCGGCGGCTTTCATGACGGCGCCCTGAAGATCTCAATCACTGCACCGCCCGCTGACGGGCGTGCGAATGAGGCGCTGATCGCGCTTGTCGCGGAATGGCTGGGTCTACCGCGAGCGCGCGTGAGCTTGATTGCGGGAGCTGCAAGCCGGACCAAGACGCTGCGGATCACCGGCAGAAGCGCGGCCGAGATCCAAGCGGCCCTGATTGAGTTCTGCTAACCGACTTACTTGCGGGTGACGTGCGCGGTAGGTGCAATGGCAATGTCCTCGCCTCCATCCGCCTTCACGCTAACGTCGTCCAGCGTCAGCGCCGCATAAGCGATCGACAGGCCGGTGTGGCCCTCCAGATGCACGTTTTTGAGCTTCATATCAAGCACTGGAGACTCCGGTAGACCTACGATGTAGCCCGCGGAACCACTATTCCTCGCAATCACATTCTCCAGGGTGATGTCGTGGAACTTCGGCGTAAGCCGCCTGACGGGTTCCGGAGCGACCTCTGCTTGCGGCGCCGGGTGCGGATAGTACTCAGTGATCAAAATGGCCGTCTTCACATCATCCATGACGATGTCTTTGAATGAGATGTTCGAGACGTCATTTCCACGATCGCGCGCGCTCTTGATCCGGATGCCCTGGTCGGTGCCCCGGAAGTGGATGCGCTCAGCGTGCACGTTCTGCACGCCGCCAGCAATTTCGCTGCCGATAGAGAGGCCATGGCCACGCTCGAACGTGCAATCGGTGATGGTGATATTGCGGCTGGGAGAGTCGGGCCCGGGCGAGTTGATCGCGCCGGATTTGATCGCGATGTTGTCGTCACCAACGCTCGAAAAGACATGATCGATGACAACATTGCTGGAACTGAAGGGATCAATGGCGTCGGTATTGGGTGAACGCGGAGCGAGGATGCGGATCCCCCGCAAGAGCACATCGTCCGAATAGTAAGGAACGATCTGCCAGAAGCCGGAGTTCTGGAGGGTGACACCTTGCATCTGGATATGCCGGCTGTGATCAAAGAGCACACCGATAGGGCGCGGGTGGTCGGTTCCGAGGACACCAGAATCTGGCACGTTGCGGACGTAGTCCCACCAGACCTGGCCGTTGCCGTCGATGATGCCTCCGCCGCTGATGGAAACGTACTCGGCGTCGACGGCGCTGACAAACGGTTGAACCGTGTCCTTCCCAGCAAAGCGCCAGTGCGGGAAGTCCTTGCGGTTCGGCGACGCTAGCAACTTTGCGTCCTTCTCAATCCTCAGATCCACGCCACGCTTGAGCCGGATCGGGCCGCTCAGGAAGGTTCCGCCGGAGAGTATGACACGTCCGTATCTTTTGCTGTCGAGCACGCCGGAGCCCGCCATCGACACAGCATCGATGCAGGCCTGAATCGCTGCCGTATCTTTCGTGATTCCGTTTCCCTTCGCACCTCTATCACGCGGGTTACAGACTGCACCGTGTGCCGGTACTGAGGCGATAGTAATCACCGTGATTGAGATGGCGGCTGACGCGGCCCTGCTGAACCTGTTCATTGCATCTCCAAGAGCATGCGAGCACAGCGCAGAATCCGACTCGTCTGGTGAATTTGAATCCTTAGCCTGCTCACTGGATTGTGGACTCGAAGACCGCAAACCGGTGTTCGAGTTCCCACTGCTGCTCCGCCCGTTCGTTGCCTTTCAGAAACCTGAGGCATGGTCCGGTGGGAGATTCCGCTCCGAGCTTCTGAGAGGCACAAGCCGCGTTGACGCGGGTGAACTCATCCAGCTTCTGCCACAGGCTTTCGCCAGGAAGGAAGCTGTGCTCAAGGGAGGTTCGCGCCATTTTTTTCAGGTCAAGGTAGCCGAGGTGGTACTCAAGCGCGGCCCTTGTATATTCGTGGGTCAGATCGATACGCGAAACGCCTTCGTCGTCCGTGGAGAGCGCGACAGGCACATGGGCCTCACGGTAGAGCGGAAGCGGGTGGAAGGGCGGAACAACTCCGAGGATGACCTGGTTTGAGGTGAGATTGATCTCGACCATTACGTGGCGGTCGGCCATCTCCTTCAGCAGGGCGTACGGATCGGTTTCATACATCACGTCCACTCCATGGCCAATTCGTTCGGCGTGACCTAGGTCGATTGCCTCGCGAATATGAAAGCTGGTGCCCTCCGGCGGAACCATGCCCGCCGCGAGCTCTCCTGCGTGAAGTGAGATGTGGACCTTTGGGTAGACCCCGTGCAGGTAATCCAGCATGTGCATCTGCCGGCTGTACTCGCTCATGGCGCGGCGGTTATCCTCCGGCTGAACAAAGTTGATGCCGACCACATTCGGATCAGTGCTCGCTACCTCAAACCCAAGTAGCGTCTGGGCGAAGACCTGCTGCGGCGGA
>JAICMT010000323.1 GCA_025929125.1 Acidobacteriaceae bacterium
GTGATCCGGCCGGTGGCCGAACAAAATGGGCGTAGATGGTACGGATCAAGGATGTTGCCGTCGGGGCGGTTCGAGGTTTCGAGTATGACCCTGCAGTCCTTGATCTATCAGGCCTACGTGCAGGATTCCGGGGGCGCCAGTCGAGTTACGGGCGCACCCAAGTGGGCCGACTCCGATCAGTTCGACATCAACGCGACGTTGAGTGAAGCCGATTCTGCAGGACTGGACAAGCTGTCGGACGATGCGCGGCGTGAGTTGGTCCGTCCGGCGCTCCGGAAGCTGCTGGAGGAGAGATTTCACGTGAAGGTCCACATCGAGACCCGAGTGGAGCCGGTGTACGCCATGGTGCAGGCTAAGGGAGGCGCGAAGCTGAAGGAGGTTCCGCTTCCTGCGCCGCTTGATCCCTCCGAGATGGATGCGTTCCTTCGCGGCAGAGGACCCCAGAACACGCGGCCCCCCGGATCGTTTTTTGTCACAGGGTCAGAATGGACGGCGACGGCGGTGAAGATGCGCAACATTAAGGGGCAGCTGGCGTATTTCTGCAAGCTGACAGACCGGCCGATTGTCGATGCGACCGGACTTACGGGAGTCTACGATTTCAAGGTGACGTTTGCGACGGAGCCGGACGCTCCGACCAAGGAACAACAGATTGAGGAGCAGTTGGGGCTGCGGATGGAGTCGCGCAAGGCTCCGATCACGGTCTATGTCGTTGATGCGGCTGAGAAGCCGACGCTCGACGGGACGGAGTAGGGCGGTTTCAGGTGCCTTCCTGGTCATGAAAATTCTCGAGCGATTCGCGAACAATCTGCCCTGCTCAACCGTCTTTTTACCAGCCCTCCCTGGAACTGTGTGGAACTGCTTTGCCCGGACCTGCGTATGCGAGTATGTCCGGCGTTTGCTTCCCGCCGGCGTTGCCTTTCAAGGCAGCCGGCGATTTGGGTTGGCCCCTGATGTTTAGAGCATGGCGGCACCCTGCATTTCCGGCTCGGGGACGTGATTCCGGGCGCTTGCAATGCATAACGGCAGCGGGTTCCGTGCAGGTTGGCACGAAAGACTACGATCAGGCGGTGTGGATGTCCTTTCGCAGAGTTGCAATCAGGGCAGTATTGTTCGCAGCGGCGGTGCTGGCGCCGATGCTGGCCTCGCTTCCGGCGTTTGCCGCCGAGCATCACGGGCAGGTGCTCTTTGGCGGGGTGCCGGTGCCGGGCGCGGTGGTGACGGCCACCCAAGGTACCGCGATAAAGACTGCCGTCACGAACGATATCGGCATCTATAGCTTTCCCGATCTGGCGGATGGGGCCTGGACGCTCCAGATTCAGATGACCGGCTTCGATCCGGTGAAGCAGCAGGTCACGGTGGGACCGAATGCGGAGGCGGAAAAGATTGAGCTGAAGCCGATGTCGCTGGCCGAGGTGCGCGCCGCATTGAAGCCTGCCAAGGTGGATCCTGCTGCGGCCATGAGCGGAGCCGCTCCGGGGGTGGTCGCGGCTGCGGAGACTCCGGAGAAGGAGGGAGCGAAGGCGGCCAAGGCTGGGCAGCAGGCAGCGGGCGCGGCTCCTCCTCCACCGCCGCCGCCGGATGCTCAGGCGCAGCAGGCGAACGACGGGTTCCTCGTGAACGGCAGCGTCAATAACGCGGCGACATCGCAGTATGCGCAGTCGGCAGCGATTGGGAATGCGCGCGGGAATGGGCGCTCGCTTTATAACTGGGGGCTGAGCGCGATTCTGGACAACTCCAGCCTGGATGCAAAGCCCTACTCGCTGACCAGCACGGATTCGCCGAAGCCGAGTTACACCAATCTGCAGCTGGGCGCGAACTTCGGCGGGCCGATCCACTTCAAGAGCTTTATCCCGCTGGCCAAGGCGCCGTATCTCTACCTCTTCTATCAGCGCAACCGGAATACCGACTCCAGCACTGTACCGGCGTTGCTGCCTACACTGGCGCAGCGCAATGGCGATCTCTCGGCGGCGGCCGGGCCGATCTATGCGCCGACCAGCGGGCTTTCCACGGCTTGCCTTTCCGCGGGCGTGGTCCCGGGCCAGCCCTTCACCGGAAACAAAGTTCCGGGGGCGTGCATCAGTCCGGCGGCAGTGCGGCTGCTGAGTCTGTATCCTTCGCCCAACCTGACCAGCCCCGATCCCCGCTTCAACTTCCAGACAGCACTCGCGAACCAGACGCACATCGATGCGATGCGGATGCAGATCAGCCCCCGCAATTTCGGCAATAAGAATTCGGTGTACGGCACATTCGCCTGGCGCAGCACCCGTTCCAGCACCAACAGCCTGTTCGGCTTCCACGACACGTCTACGGTCCACGACATTCAGACGACGGCGCAGTGGACGCGGCGGTTCACGCAGCGCGTGCTGCTGAGCAGCAACTACACGTTCACGCGCACCCACTCGCAGGGGGTTCCGTTCTTCGCGAACCGGCAGGACATTGAGTCGGAGGCCGGGATTGGCGGCGTGCTCACGGACCCGGCGTACTGGGGCCCGCCTTCCCTGAGTTTCTCGAGCGGCTTCTCCGGGCTGAGCGATGGCCTGAGCTCCAACAATCGGATTCAGACGAACGCGCTGAGCGAGCAGCTGACCTGGAACCGCGGCCGGCATGAGATGGCGCTGGGCGGCGAGCTGCGGCGGCAGGAGTTCAACTACTTTACCCAGCAAAATCCGCGCGGCAGCTTCCAGTTCACCGGGACGGCCACGCGCAATCCGCAGACGGGCGCGGTGGGCTCGGATATTGCCGACCTGCTGCTGGGCATTCCGGACACCAGCTCGATCGCGTACGGCAATCCGGACAAGTATCTGCGGCAGTCGGCGTATGCGCTCTACTTCCGCGACAACTTCCGGGTGACGCCGGAGCTGACCATCAACGCGGGCCTGCGCTGGGAGTATGGCTCGCCGATCAACGAAATCAAGAACCGGCTGGTGAATCTCGACTTCGCGCCTGGCTTCACTGCCAGCGCGCCGGTGGTGGCGACCAACCCGGTCGGCCCGCTGAGCGGCATGCATTATCCGCATGCGCTGGTGCTGTCCGACTATAGCGGCATTCTGCCGAACATCTCGGTTGCGTGGCGGCCGATCTCGGGCTCGTCGCTGCTGGTGCGCTCGTCCTACCAGTGGTACAACGACACCTCGGTGTACCAGGCGACGGCTCTGGCGATGGCCCAACA
>JAICMT010000350.1 GCA_025929125.1 Acidobacteriaceae bacterium
GAGCCCGCGCCGCCGGATGCGATCACCGGAATCTGCACCGCCTCGCTCACCGCCGCGGTCAGCTCGCAGTCGAAGCCGGTGCGCATCCCGTCCGTGTCCATGCTGGTCAGCAGGATCTCGCCCGCGCCGCGCTGCTCGGCCTCGCGCGCCCACTCGACCACGCGCCGTCCAGTCGGCTTGCGGCCTCCGGCGACGTAGACCTCGGCTTCCGCAGGCGATTTCTCGCCACGCCGTGCGTCGATGGCAACGATCACTGCCTGCGCGCCGAAGCTCGCGCCGATCTCGCCAATCAGCTCCGGCCGCGCAATCGCCGCCGAGTTGATCGAAACCTTGTCCGCGCCGGCTGTGAAAACTGCTTCTGCATCCTCGGCCGTGCGCACGCCGCCGCCGACCGTGAACGGCACAAACAGCTTCGCCGCCGCCCGCTTCACGGTATCGAGCAGCGTCCCGCGGCCTTCATGGGTCGCCGTAATGTCGAGCAGCACAATCTCGTCCGCGCCCGCCGCCGCATGCCGATGCGCCAGCTCGGCCGGATCGCCCGCGTCGACAATGTCGACGAACTGCACGCCCTTGACCACGCGCCCAGCGCGCACATCCAGGCAGGCAATGATTCGCTTCGTCAGCAACTCTCAGTCCCTTTCACCCGGTGTCGGTTAGCTAAAATTGCGATACCAGCCAATAAATTGCTACGCGGACTCATGCTGTTGATGCTAACAAGGCTCAGCCGATGGGGAGACGGAGCAGTTCCCAGAGGCGGCGCTTGCCTTCGACGGTGACGCGGACGGCGCGGCTGCCGGGAATGGGGGCGACCCAATGGAGCTCGTGGAGGCGCTTGAAGAGAGCGACGCCCAGGGTTCCGGCGAGGTGGTGGCGGCGTTCTGTCCAGTCAAGGCAGCGGCGAGCGAGCTTCTCCGGGCTGCCTTCCCAGGAGGGGACCTGAACGCCGAGGGATTCGAACCAGTCCTGCCCGGATGCGGGAACGGCGTAGGCCTTCCGGCCGGATGCGACGAGCAGGCCGCGCAGCTCGAGCTCGCGGGTGATGTGAACGCCGAGCCAGCCGGCGAGATGCGCGTAGCAGGTGCGCGCGTAGGCGAGGCTGCCGGTGGCACGCTTCTGGGCGTTAGCAGCATCGCGGCTGGACTGCGGCCGGGCGGTCAAGACGAGGAGAGCCTCGATGGCGTCGGCGACTTCGGCGCTGGAGAGCCGGTAATAACGATGGCGCCCCTGATGCTCGGACTGGAGAAGGCCGCCTTCCACCAGGCGGGCGAGATGGCCGCTCGCTGTCTGCGGTGCGACGTTGGCGATGGCGGCGAGCTCTCCGGCAGGCAGCGCGGCGCCGCTCATGAGGCTGAGCAGGATGGCTGCCCTTCCTGGATCGCCGAGAAGACTGGCCACGACGGATAGCTGGTCCCGCATACGAGTATTGTGTCACGGAGCAAAATCCGAATAGTTCGGTCCACACCGAAGTATCGGAGAGGTGTGGCGGCTAGGATGAGCGCTGGAGGAAACGATGATTACACTTCATCTGCGTTATACGATCGATCCCAACAAGCTGGCTGACGTGCGTACCTACGTTGAATCGGAGCTGAGACCGATACGGGAGTGCGGAGGCGACGTGGCCGGGTATTTTCTTCCGACGGATTTCGCGGGAGCGACGAATGAGGCGTTCGGGATTATCGACTTTCCGTCACTTGCGGAGTACGAGATTTACCGGGCCAAGCTTGCGGCTCATCCGCTGCACAAGCAATATGTAGAGGCGCTGGAGCGGACGGGCGCGCTGCTCTCGATTCAGCGGTCGCTGGTTCAGCGCGTGGAAGTGAAGGAGGATCTGCCGGAATGATGGATGCTACGGGTTCTGCGGATGGGCGGATTGCGGGATACGATTTCGGAACCAGCGCGAGCGCGCGGTCGCCGCTGACGTTCGAAGAGCTCTCGCATCTGGAGCAGACGGTGGGCTGGACGCGCGATGACGAGCAGCTGATGCGCAAGCATGCGGAGCTGTTTCGGTCGAAGGCGGAGGAGATGGTCGGCTCGTGGCGCGCGGTGATCGGGGCGCAGCCGCATCTGTCGCAGTGGTTCGTCGGGGCTGAGGGGATGCCAGACGAGGAGTACAAGGCGCGCGTGAAGCCGCGCTTTGTGCAATGGGTGGTGGATGTGGCGACGAGGCCGCATGACCGCGCGTGGCTGGACTACCAGGAAGAGATCGGCCTGCGGCATACTCCGGCGAAAAAAAACAGGACGGATGGCAGGCATACGCCTCCGCTGGTTCCGATGCGCTACCTGCTTGGGTTTGTGCCGGTGGTGACGGACGTACGCGGGTTTCTGAGCGCCGGGATCGCAAATGCGGCTGAACTGGAAGCGGTGCAGCGCGCGTGGACGAAGGCGGTGCATCTGCACGTGACGCTGTGGTGCCGGGCGTATGCGCGGGAGGGGCTCTGGTAGCCGGGCTTCGCGCATATACTCCCAGCTATTGTGCGTGGAGCGCCGAAGAGCGAAGCGCGGCTTGTTCGGGCTCGCGCTTTGGATTTTTTGCGAGACGTTGGCGGGAGTTGCCAAGGAGAACGTGATGCAGATGAGTCGAATGGGACAGACGATATTCCGCGTCGCGCTGGGCTCGTTGGCTGCGTTGATGGTGCCCCTGGTGGCCTCGCGGCTGGTGCCGGATTGGAACTGGCGCCCAAGTGGTTTCGTGATCGTGTACTTTCTGTTCTTCGCTACGGGAATGGCGTATGCGCTGATCGCGAGGAGGATGGGCGCATGGTCGTATAAGGTGGCTGTGGGTGTGGCGTTACTGGCGGGGTTCGCGCTGGGATGGTCGAACATGGTGCAGGTCGCAGATTCGGGACATCCGGAGAACCTGGCGTACTATAGCGTGCTCGTCGTGGGATTAGTTGGAGCATGCCTGGCGCGGCTGCGGGCGCGAGGCCTGGCTCTGACGCTGTTCGCAATGGCCGCAACACTGGCCCTGATTGCGGCGATGCTTCCCTCAGGCGCGCCGCCCTATCTCGCGCGAA
>JAICMT010000230.1 GCA_025929125.1 Acidobacteriaceae bacterium
GGCCGCGGCTGCTGATTGCCGATGAGCCGACCACGGCGCTCGATGTGACGGTGCAGGCGCAGATCCTGGCCTTGCTGCGGCGGCTGCGCGAGAGCCATGGACTGTCCATGCTGTTCATCTCGCATGACCTGGCCGTGGTGGCGCAGGCGTGCGGCCAGCCGGGAGACCACATTGCGGTGATGCAGCATGGCCACATTGTCGAGCATGCACGCGCGGCGGAGCTGTTTCGGAACCCACAGCATGCCTACACGCGGAGGCTGCTGGCTTCGGCGCCAACCATGCATACGGACAGGGCCAAGCCGCTGGCGACGCTCGCGGCGGTGGAAGGTCGCGGCGAATTGCCGTCCGGCTGAGCGCGGCGCATCCGATAAACTGAAGATTCGTGCGCTCTGGACGCACGCTTACCTCAATGCGCGCGCTGATTCTCTCCGACATCCACGCCAACCTGGAAGCGCTGAACGCGGTGTTGGCCGCCGCCAGCCACTGGGACGTGTTGTGGAACCTGGGCGACATGGTCGGCTATGGAGCGAGCCCGAATGAGGTGCTGGAGATTGTGCGGCCGATCTCGACGCTCGCCGTGCGCGGGAACCACGATAGGGCCTGCGCCGGGCTGAGCTCGACGATGAACTTCAATCCCACCGCGCGGGCGGCGGCCCTGTGGACGCTCGATGAGCTGAGGCTGGACAACCTGGAGTGGCTGCGCCGTGTTCCGCAGGGCCCGCTGGAGCCGGAGGAGAGGGACGGCGTGCGGGTGACGCTGGCGCACGGCTCGCCGCTGGATGAGGACCAGTACATCCTAAACATGCGGGATGCGTGGGCTCCGCTGCAGCAGATGACCACCGCGATCACATTTGTGGGGCACACGCACATTCAGGGCGGCTTCTCGCAGAAGCAGCAGGACTGGCAGGAGATCCGTCCGCGCTATCGCGACACGCGCGTGGAGGAGGGCTGGACGCTGGCGCTTCCTTCCGGGACGAGGCACCTGATCAATCCCGGCTCGGTGGGCCAGCCTCGCGACTGCGACTGGCGCGCGGCGTTTGCCACCTTCGATACGGAGCGGTGCGAGGTGACGTACCATCGTGTGCCATACGACGTGGGCGCCGCGCAGGCCCGCGTGCTGACGGCGGGACTGCCGGAGCGGCTAGCCGCAAGGCTGCGCGAGGGCCGTTGATGCGGAAGGGCGGTCGAGATGGAACTGAATCCGAAGCTGTGGCTGCGCGCCGTAGAGGATTGGTGGTTCGACCGGTCGCGGCACGTGGACACTTCAGGGCTTGCAAAACCCGATCCTATTAAGGTGGTGGGGCCGGTGCGGGACAGCAACTTGTACGGGCCCGTGCGCGCAGTCAATGCACACGCAGCCATCCGCAACCTGCCAATCCGCGACGCTTCTGAATACACCTTCATCGACCTCGGCTCCGGAAAGGGCCGAGCGTTGTTCATCGCGGCGGAGTATCCCTTCCGCAAGGTGCTGGGAGTTGAGTACTCGACCGAGATCCAGCAGGCGGCGCTGGAGAACATTCGCTGCTATAGCCATCCGCGGCAGCGCTGCCGGGATGTGGAGTCGGTTATCGCCAATGCTGCCGAGTACGAGTTCCCGGATGGCAACCTGGTGCTGTTTCTGTTCAATCCGTTCGGGCCGGAGATCATGCGATTGATGCTCGCGAATCTGCAGCGCTCGCTCGAGCAGAAGCCGCGGCACGTTGTCACCCTGATGCTGTGGCCGGAGCAGGCGCAGCTGGTCGCAGAGATGCCGGGCATGCGTACGTACCGGCAGACTCGGCGCTATCACATCTACGAGACTGGCCCGGCTCCCGCCCGCGGCGGCAGCTAGGCGCGAATCGCCTTCACCCGCATGTAGCGGTTCGGGACCACGGTGTGGTTGGCCGGGTCGGGCGCGGTGTTGGCCTTCGACCACATCGCTACCATATCGGCGGCCATTGCCGCCTGCCCGGCCGCATCCAGCCGGCTGAACTGCGTTTTCGTGGGACCAAAATACGTCCGGAAGAAGTCGACCGCTCCGGCAGGGCTGGTGGGCAGATCGAAGACAATCGGGACGAACTCGGTTTGGATGTCCTTGAATTTCCCATCGAGCCGCTTGCGGACAACCTCGGGCTCTCCCCAGAGGACGGGTGGCGCCACGCCCGCCGGAGGCGGCACATGTTTGGAGCCCATGCGGAACATCTCGCCGGTGAAGCTGCCGGGATCCCAGTTGGCCATGCCCAGCAGGCCGCCGGGTTTGAGGACGCGCGCCATCTCGGCGGCGGTGAGCTCCGGCCGAGGAGCGAACATGGCACCGAACATGGTGACCACGGCATCGAAGGTGGAGTCCGGATAGGGAAGCTGCTCGGCATCGCCTTCGTCGAATTGGATGTTGAGCCCTTCGGACCGGGCGCGCTCCCGGGCCTGCTCCAGCAGGTTGGTCGCGATGTCCACGCCGGTGACACTGCAGCCGGAGCGGGCGAGCGGGATGGCGAGATTGCCGGTGCCGCAGGCGACATCCAGCACGCGGGAACCGGGTGGAATGCCGAGTCGCGCGATAAACTCGTCGCCACTCGATGCGATGGTTTTGGCCACGACGCCGAAGTCGCCTGCCATCCACATGGAACGAAGGTTCTGCTTCAAGACTTCAATCGGGGGTCCCGGTGCGTCAGCCATGGTGAGCCTCCTGGGGTTACGAACAGAATGCGGCAGCCGGAGAGGGGAGTCAAGGCGCGCCGAAATCGTGGGCTTCCCTTGCCGCCGTCGGCAGCATCGTACGGCGCTGGGAGGACAGGATTATGTCGGTTGCAACTGCTCTGGTGGAAAAGTTGGAAACCCGTTTGCCGAAGGTGATCGATGCGCGCACGCACGGCATCATCGACTACTGCCACGCGGCATTCTTCTTTGGAATGGCGCTACTCTGCCGTAAGAGCAACCCGCGCGCCGCGATCGCCGCCGCGGCCACCGGCGGATTCGTTCTGGTGGAGTCACTGCTGACGGATTACCCGCTGGGCGCCGCGAAGATTATTCCCTTCAGCGTGCATGGACAGATGGATGCCGCCTTCGCCGCTTCCTCGTTCGCAGTGCCGAGACTGTTTGGCTTCAGCGGAACGCCCGCGGCCACAGTGTTCACCACCAATGGCTTCGTGGAAGGCAGTGTGGTGGGCATGACCAACTGGGATAGCGACGATGCGCGGGCCGAGGAGCGCGAGGATCAGAACTACGATTCGGGGAATATGGCGGCGGACTGAACGACACCCCATGTGTAGCAGCGGTCGTGTGATCCATGGGCTTTCCCCGCCCAAAGTCGTTGAGCGGTGGCCCTCGGCCCGGGGGCGGGCCTGCGTTCCGGTGAGGCAACGGCAATCATTTAAGAATGGGTCTGAGCGGATTTCTTGAAATTCCTTGACACGCGGCCAGCGCGGAGAGATGCTGTTTCGGCCCTCCCACGCCCTTCCGGCCCCGTCAGGAAATCTACTCAGTCTTCCCGAAAATGAGGTGCTGTATGCAGAAGCTTCGGATTACCGTGGCGTCTCTCTCTGTTTTTTTCGCGATGGGTGCAGGCGCCCAGCTCACAACGGTTGCAACAGGCTTGAACAATCCCAGAGGGCTTGCCTTGGGGCCCGGCGACATCCTGTACGTCGGGGAAGCAGGTCTGGGAGCCGGCAACGGAACCGGAGGCGTCGGCCTGGGAGCGGGATATACCGGGTCCATTGGTGAGATTCGCAATGTCTCGTCATCAACCCCTGTCTACACTCGGATCATTACCGGCCTCGCCTCGAATGCTGATTCCGGCGGTGTGACGGGCCCGGATGCCGTTTCCCCGCTTGGCAACGGGAATTTGCACATCATGATGTCCGAATCCACGATCAAGATCACTGCTGACGATCCGGAGTTGAACCCTGCGCTGGCGAGCGAATTCGGGAAGCTGCTGCAGGCATCTCAGAGCGGACACTGGAAAGTGAATGCCAATGTCGGCGACTTCAACTATTTGTGGGCGGCCCAGAACGCGAACGCCCCGTGGGCGCCAGCCGGGCAGTTCCCCGATGCCAATCCATACGCCGTTCTCTCCGTGCCAGGCCATGAATACGTCGCGGA
>JAICMT010000001.1 GCA_025929125.1 Acidobacteriaceae bacterium
CAGCGCCACCGGATTGAAATTCGAAGACCTGATAGGAATGCAGACACAGCGATGTATCGTGCTAAGCAAATTGGTAAGAAAAGAGCGAAGAGTGTACGGGAAGAGCCGAGTACTTCGTCGAATAAATGCGGGGCCGGGTTTGTCGTGCTTTCGAAAGCTAGATTGGCTCGGGACGAGACGCGCACTGCAACCCAATCGAGCTGCACGGTACCGTAACGAACGGGTAAGCCGCTAAGGGTCTGTGGAAAACTAGCGCACGCGGGTTGGCAACCCGATCTTCAACAGACGCATCCAACTGCCGATAAAGATATCGGGAATTCCCTGCCTCCAGATCGATCTTGCTGTGCAGGTACGGACTTCTCTACACTCTGGACACAGTTTCAGTGTGCACTCCCGCGTTTCAGGAGAACTCGAAGTCCATGGCCACCCCTGCCACCCTCACCCCGGAAGACTCCAAAAAGCGCAAGGCTTCTGAACCATCCAGGAATGGAAAAGGACCGAAGGAGAATGAACCGCGTCCGGGCGGCAGCGATCTTGCCCTGATCCTGGCTGGTCTGCAGACCATGCGCGACGGCGATTTCTCGGTGCGGCTTCCTGTGTCCTGGGTGGGTCTAGAGGGCAAGATCGCCGATACGTTCAACGAGATCGTGGCGGCCAACGAGCAGATGTCGCGCGAACTCAATCGCGTCAGCCAGGCTGTAGGCAAGGAAGGCAAGACCCGGGAGCGTATCCGGTTTCAGCAGTCCCGCGGCTCCTGGGGAACGATGGAGGCATCGGTCAACGCGTTGATCGAGGATCTTCTGCGGCCCACCAATGAGGTGACGCGTGCAATTGCAGCCGTCGCCCAGGGAAACCTGGCTCAGACGGTGCGTCTGGACGTCGGTGGCCGCCCGCTTGAAGGAGAGTTCCTACGCTCCGCCAACATCGTCAACACCATGATTCAGCAGCTGAGCGTGTTCACTGCGGAGGTGACGCGCGTGGCGCGCGAGGTGGGCACGGATGGCAAACTCGGCGGCCAGGCGGTAGTGCCAGGCGTCGCCGGCACCTGGAAGGACCTGACGGATTCGGTGAATTCGATGGCCTCCAACCTGACAGGCCAGGTACGCAATATCGCTGAGGTGGCCACTGCCGTGGCCAGCGGCGATCTTTCGCGCAAGATCACGGTGGACGTGCGCGGCGAGATTCTGCAGTTGAAAGAAGCCATCAACACCATGGTGGACCAGCTCCGCTCCTTCGCTTCCGAAGTGACGCGTGTGGCTCGCGAGGTGGGCACGGACGGCAAGCTGGGTGGCCAGGCGGTTGTGCCTGGTGTGGCCGGCACTTGGAAGGACCTTACCGATTCCGTGAACGCCATGGCCGGCAATCTTACGGCGCAGGTGCGGAACATCGCTGAGGTCACCACCGCCGTGGCCCGCGGCGACCTTTCGCGCAAGATCACAGTGGACGTGAAGGGCGAAATTCTCGAGCTCAAGGACACCATCAACACCATGGTGGACCAGCTCAACGCATTCGCCGGTGAGGTCACACGCGTAGCCCGCGAGGTGGGTACCGAAGGCAAACTGGGTGGACAGGCCCAAGTGCTCGGAGTCGGTGGAACCTGGAAGGATCTGACCGAAAACGTCAACTTCATGGCCTCGAACCTTACGGGACAGGTCCGCAACATCGCCGAGGTAGCTACCGCAATCGCAAACGGCGATCTCTCCCGAAAGATTACAGTGGACGTCCGCGGCGAGATTCTTCAGCTGAAAGAGACGCTGAACACCATGGTCGACCAGTTGAACCGGTTCGCCGGTGAGGTGACGCGCGTAGCCCGCGAGGTCGGTACGGAAGGCCGGCTGGGAGGCCAGGCCAACGTGCCGGGTGTGGCCGGAACCTGGAAGGATCTCACCGACTCGGTGAACTCGATGGCCGGCAACCTTACCGGCCAGGTGCGCAACATCGCTGAAGTCACCACCGCTGTGGCTCGCGGCGATCTTTCGCGCAAGATCACGGTAGACGTGAAGGGGGAAATTCTCGAGCTCAAAAACACCATTAACACCATGGTGGACCAGCTAAATGCGTTTGCGGCTGAGGTCACGCGCGTTGCGCGCGAAGTGGGTACGGAAGGCAAGCTCGGCGGACAGGCCCAGGTGCCGGACGTTGCCGGCACGTGGAAGGATCTCACCGATAACGTCAACGTCATGGCTGCCAACCTTACCGAGCAGGTGCGCGGCATTGTGAAGGTGGTAACGGCCGTCGCCAATGGGGATTTGACGCAGCAGCTAACCGTGAACGCAAAGGGCGAGGTCGCCGCGCTGGCTGAGACCATCAACAACATGACCAATACCCTGGCGACCTTTGCCGACCAGGTGACGACCGTCGCCCGCGAAGTCGGTGTGGAAGGCCGGCTCGGCGGACAGGCGAATGTGCCAGGTGCATCCGGCACATGGAAGGACCTTACCGGAAACGTAAACCTGCTGGCCGACAACCTCACCAACCAGGTCCGCGCAATTGCCGAGGTAGCCACGGCCGTAACCAAGGGCGACCTGACCCGTTCCATCCAGGTGGACGCCAGCGGTGAAGTGGCCGAGCTCAAAGACAACATCAACACCATGATTGAAAACCTGCGGTTGACGACCAACCGCAACACGGAGCAGGACTGGCTGAAGACCAATCTGGCGCGGTTCACAGGCATGCTTCAGGGCCAGCGTGAATTGGCGACCGTAGGTCGCATGCTCCTGTCCGAGCTGGCACCCCTCGTCGCTGCGCAGCAGGGCGTCATCTATCAGATGGAAGCCGAGAACCCGGGAACCATGCGGCTGCTCTCCGCCTTTGCAGACACCATCGAAGGGCACCAGGAAACGGTTCGGATCGGCGAAGGATTGGTCGGGCAGTGCGCGCTGGAGAAGCGCCGCATGCTTATTACCGATCTTCCAGAGACAACCGTGCCGGTCCGGTCCGGTCTGTTTGAGGCCGTCCCCCGCAACGTTATTGTTCTGCCCGTGCTGTTTGAAGACCGGGTCAAGGCTGTCATTGAGCTGGCATCGCTCAGCGCCTTTACTCAGTCGCATCTGGCCTTCCTCGAGCAGCTCACGGCCAGCATCGGAATCGTGCTGAACAGTATCGAAGCCACGATGCAGACTGAAGGCCTGCTCAAACAATCGCAACAGCTCGCGGTCGAGCTGCAGACACAGCAGAAGGAGCTGCAGCAGACCAACGAGCAACTCGCCCAAAAGGCAAAGCAGCTGGCCGAGCAGAACGCCGAAGTCGAACGCAAGAACCAGGAGATCGAGCAGGCGCGCGGAGCTCTGGAAGAGAAGGCAAAGGAACTCGCCCTTACCTCCAAGTACAAGTCCGAGTTCCTCGCCAACATGTCGCACGAGCTGCGGACGCCCCTCAACTCCATCCTGGTGCTTGGCCAGCAGCTCGCAGACAATCCGGACACGAATCTCACACCCAAGCAGGTAGAGTTCGCGCGTACGATTCATGCCGCCGGCACCGACCTGCTGAATCTGATCTCGGACATTCTCGATCTTTCCAAGATCGAATCCGGAACCGTATCGGTCGAAGCCGAAGAGGTGTTCTTTGGCAGCTTGATCGAGATGGTGGCACGCCCATTCCGGCACGAGGCCGAAAACCGCAAGTTAGTCTTCGAGATCGAGGCCGATCCGCACCTGAATCGCAGCCTCGTTACCGACTCCAAACGCCTGCAGCAGGTCCTCAAGAATCTGTTGTCGAACGCATTCAAGTTCACCGATCAGGGCGGGGTGCGGCTGTCCGTTTCCGCGGCAAGCGGCGGATGGGCGCCCGGCCACCAGGTGCTTTCCAACGCCGGCTCGGTGGTCGCATTTGAAGTCTCCGACACCGGCATCGGAATTCCCGCAGACAAGCAGCGCATCATCTTTGAAGCCTTCCAGCAGGCAGACGCGGGCACCAGCCGCAAATACGGCGGAACGGGTCTGGGACTTGCGATCAGCCGCGAGCTGGCCAGCCTCCTCGGTGGAGAAATACAGCTTCGCAGCACTCCGGGTAAGGGAAGCACCTTCACGTTATTCCTGCCGCAAACCTACGTAGGTCCAGCGGCTCCGTCCACCATCATCACCAACGCGCCGCACAATGCCATGCGTCTGGAGCTGCCGGTCTCTTCCATAGTGGAGGATCCTGTGGAAGTGCTGGAGGATGACCGCAACAAGATTCAGCCCGGCGACGCCGTCCTGCTGATCGTTGAGGACGACATCCACTACGCACGGATCCTCTGCGATCTGTCGCGCGATAATGGCTTCAAGGTTTTGATCGCCTCGCGAGGCGCGGAGGCGCTTGCCTTGGCCCGGGAGTTCCATCCCACAGCGGTCTCACTCGATGTCTCGTTGCCTGACATGCTGGGCTGGACTATTCTCAACCATCTCAAGCAGGATCCCTCCACGCGTCACATCCCCGTCCAGATGCTGACGATCGATGAAGACTGGCACCATGGCCTATCCCATGGCGCCTTTGCCTTCGTCACAAAACCGACCACAACCGAAGGTCTCAATGCCGCAATCGCACGAATTCGGGAGTACTCGGCCCCGCGGCGCAAGCGGCTCCTGGTAGTCGAAGACGAACCCGTGCAACAGACGAGCATTCAGGCACTGCTCGGCCACGACGACATCGACGTCAAAGTTGTTTCCACGGGACTCGATGCTCTGGCTTCGGTTCAGTCCGAGCAGTTCGACTGCCTGGTTCTCGACCTGCGACTGCCGGACATGAGTGGATTTGAGCTGCTGGAACGGCTGAAGATGATCGAAGGCGGCAAGGAACTCCCCGTCGTAGTATTTACAGGCAAGGATCTCTCGCCGGAAGAGGATGCTCGTCTACACATGCTGGCGCGCAGCGTCATCGTCAAAGACGTAGAATCACCGGAGCGGCTGCTGGATGAAACCTCGCTGTTCCTCCACCGGGTGGTTTCAGACCTGCCGGAAGAGAAGCGCAAGATGCTTGACCGGCTGCACCGGTCCGACGAGGCCTTGGTCGGCAAGAAGGTGCTGATTGTCGATGACGACGTTCGCAACATTTTTGCGCTTTCCAGCGTGCTGGAGCGCCGCGGCATGACCGTGCTGACCGCAGGTACTGGCCGGGAAGCGATTGCGACCGTGGAGTCGACCAGCGATCTGGCGATCGTGCTGATGGATATCATGATGCCTGAGATGGACGGCTACGAAACCATGCAGGTCATCCGCCAGAATCCTCAATTCCGGAGACTGCCCATCATAGCCCTGACGGCAAAGGCAATGAAGGGTGACCGCGAGAAGTGCCTGGAAGCAGGAGCGTCCGAGTATCTGGCCAAACCCGTCAACACAGAGCAATTGTTGTCTGCCTGCCGCATGTGGCTGCATCGTTGAACATGAACGTTATTGTTGAAATGGCAGCACTATTCGAAGGGATGCAATGAACCAGCGCGACAGAGCAAATATCCTCATGGTCGACGATCAGCCTGGCAAGCTGATGAGTTATGAGGTGATATTGAAAGACCTGAATGAGAACCTCATTCATGCTCACTCTGCCAAAGAAGCTCTGGAACATCTGCTGAGGAACGATGTTGCGGTGGTGCTGATGGACGTCAGCATGCCGGAGATCGATGGATTTGAGCTCGCGGATATGATCCGGCAGCACCCACGATTCCAGAAGACTGCGATCATTTTTATCTCCGCAGTGCACCTCACCGACCTGGATCGAATACGCGCCTACAAGAGTGGCGCGGTGGATTACATCTCGGTTCCTGTGGTCCCGGAGCTGCTGCGCGCAAAGGTGAGCGTCTTTGCCGAGCTTTACCGCAAGACGAAACAGCTGGAACGGCTGAACAGCCAGTTGGAAGAGCGGGTCCAGGAGCGAAGCTTACAGCTCGGGCAAAGCGAGGCGCAGTTTCAGAACCTTGCCGACAGCATTCCGCAGCTGGCGTGGATGGCGGACGCCGAAGGAAGTGGAATTTGGTACAACCAGCGCTGGTGTCAATTCACCGGCTGCACGCACCAGGAGCTTGTCGAGTCAGGCTGGGACCGCTTTCGGCATCCCGACCACGTCGACCGCGTGCTCAAAGGAATTCAAAAGGCCATCCGTAGCAATTCCGCCTGGGAAGATACATTCCCGCTGCAGAATGCCGCAGGCGAATATCGCTGGTTCCTCTGGCGCGCAGTGCCTCTGTTCAGCGCCCAGGGCGGGCTGCAGCGATGGTTTGGGACCGGCACCGATGTCACCGACCAGATCAAAGCAGAAGAGCAGATCCGCAGCCTGAACGCGCAGTTGCAGGAGCGTGTAGCCGAGCTTGAGGCCATCATGCAGGTCCTGCCGGTAGGGGTTGCCATCGCGCACGATCCTGAGGGCCAGGTGATTACCGCCAATCTCGCGCTCAGCCAGTTGCTCGGCGTGGAGCCGGGCGAAAACATCGCCGGCCAGGTCGATCCTGGCAATTCAAATGGGTTGCGAATCTTCAAAGATGGCGACTCTCTGCCTTTCACCGACTATCCCTTGGTTCGCGCGGCGACCACGGCTCAGCCAACAGGAAGCCTGGAACTGGAACTATGGCGTCCTGACGGCAGCACGGTTTTTCTGCAGTCCAGCGCAAGCCCGCTCTTCAGCCATGACCAGAAGGTCCGTGGCGCAGTGGGCGCTTTTATCGATGTCACAGAGCGGAAACATCTCGAGGACCTGCTGCGGGAACGCGCCGAACTCCTTGAGCTTGCCACCGAGGCCATCTTCGTTCGCCATGTAAATGGCGAGCTTCTGTACTGGAACAGTGGGGCGGAGGCCTTGTATGGCTGGCGCCGCGAAGAAGTGATTGGAAGAAATATCCACGATGTGCTCAAGACGCAGTTCCCCACAGATTTCCAGATAATCCAGGATTCTTTGGCTGAGGCTGGAAGGTGGACCGGGCAGCTCACCCAAACCACTCGTGACGGCCGCGATGTGACTGTAGCGTGCCGGAAGGCTCTTAAGGCGAGCGGCGATGCCATCCTGGAGATCAATCGAGACATCACCTCTCAATTGAAAGCAGAAGACGCGCTGCGCAACGCCGAGCGTCTTGCAGCCATGGGCCGCGTAGCAGGGATCATCGCCCACGAGATTAATAATCCACTTGAGGCCATCACGAACACCTTCTATCTGTTGCGGGATCACCCATCTCTGGACGATGAAGCGCGTTACTTCGCAAAGCTGGGCGAAGAAGAATTGATCCGTGTGGCGCATATCACGCGCCAGACACTCGGGTTTTACCGCGAATCAAAATTGCCGGTTGAGATCTCTCTCTCCAGCCTGATTGATGAGATCCTCGAACTTCAAATACGCCGTCCGGAGTTCAGGAATATAAAGCTTGAGAAGCGTTACTCAACCCGGGGAAAGATCCGCGGATTTCCGGTCGAACTCAAGCAGGTTTTTCTCAACCTGATTGGCAATGCGGTTCAGGCCATGCCCGAGGGGGGTGCCCTGCGCTTGCACGTCTTCCGGCTCAACCCGCAGCACCGCCGTCCCCCAGAGATTTGCGTCACCATCTGCGATACCGGCACAGGAATTGATCCTGAGCACGCGAAACATTTATTCGAGCCATTCTTCACAACCAAGTCTGTAAAGGGGACTGGATTGGGCCTCTGGATCAGCAAAGGGATCGTGCAGAAGTATGGCGGATCGATTCGTTTCCGAAGCCTCAAATTTCAGGACCGTCCCATCACCTGCTTCCAGGTCACTTTACCGGAGATAGAGGACCCCGCCGTTGGCATCTCCGACCCTTCCGCCCCGGAAGAAATCGCCGCAAATAGATAACGTCCTCAAATTTTCTTCCTGATTATCTCCACCAAAGTCAAAAGATTACACCCCCCCTGCACCATCCAGGGAGCATGGCGGGTTGACACACCCATGAGCAGCTAGGCGAAGATAAAGCGAAGATGAATCGCGCTGCTGCACTCCGGATTCACGTCGAGTCGGCCTTGGCCAGCCGCATTCCTTCCGCCCTTTCCCCTCGCCCTTGCGTCCTGTATCCCGTGGTGCCGACCGGCATCGCTCCCCTGGATACCCTGCTCGGCGGTGGCTTGCCACTCGGAGCCATTACGGAGTTCGTAGGAGCGGAGTGTTCCGGGCGAACCGCAGTCGCGCTCTCATTTGCCGCACAAGTGATTGCTCAGGAAAAGATATGTGCCTGGATCGATGTCTCCGATGCGTTCAGTCCGGAGGCAGCTGCAGCAGCAGGCATTTCTCTGTCGCAACTTCTCTGGGTCCGGTGCGGTCGCAAAGGTACAGAGACAAGTGCATGTGGGGAAGAGAAGTTCACGCTTCCACAGAAGTACTTGGTTCCACCACCTCAGCCCAGAGGCCTTCACGGAGGCGGCTTTGGTCCCCACCCGCGCAGTGAAACAAAAGGCCTGTCGGAGGCTGTAACCAATCTCCTCCATGAGCCCGCAACCTCTGCTCCGCCGGCGAAACTCCTGCCGCAATTACGGACTGCTTGCGAGACCAACCAACCCAGACCGCCTGTTCTCCAGCCGGCATCCAGGCCGCTTTCGCGAATCGAGCAGGCGCTCCGCGTTACTGATCTGCTGTTACAGGCGGGATGGGTCGGCGCCATCATCTTCGACATGGGCAGCATTGCGCCTGAGTTGGTAACCCGCGTACCGGCCGCAACATGGTTCCGATATCGTGCTGCAGCGGAACGGACGCAGACTAGTTTTCTTCTTCTGAGCCAGCATGCCTGCACCAAAAGTAGCGCGGAGCTGGTCTTGAATATGAAGCTCCTGCAACCGCTCCAGCAGCAGACCGTCTTCACTGGTGTTAAATCCGAGGTCGAGATCGTACGAGAGCGGTTCAGTTCCAGAAATACATTGAAAACCGGACTCCCGAAACCTCCTGCGAGTGAGCGCAGCACGTATCTGCAGAATCGGACTGTGTGGACAGCGACACGATGAGCCCACGAAGAAATCAGTACGCCTGCATTTTTGCAGCAGATTTTCCATTGCAGGCACTCGTCCGGAGCCGTCCGGAGCTGGCTTCGGCTGCTTGTGCCGTTCTCGACGGAAAATTGTCAGCGCAAAAAGTCTGCTCGGCAAATGCCAAAGCTCAGGAACTAGGCGTACATCTGGGAATAACACGTGTGGAGTTGAACACCATCGCGTCTGTTGTTGTGTTGGAGCGGGCGCGGTCTGAGGAAGACTCAGCGCGGGCGTCCCTGCTGGAGTGTGCAGGTCGCTTCTCTCCTGCTATCGAAGAGAGAAGCAGTGACACAGCATTCCTGTGCGTTCTTGATATCACCGGGACGGATAAATATTGTGGCCCCCCCTCCATCCTGGGGAGAGCTCTGCTGGATGCGGTGAAAGCAATCGGAGTGCAGGCGTGTGTCGCAGTCGCCGATAACCTCCATGCCGCGATCTGCATCGCTCGTGGGAATGCCACCTCGCAATATCCAATAGTGGTGCGCCCGGGAGAAGAAAGAGCAGCATTGGCCTCTCTCCCGCTAACCGTGCTGGATCTCACAGAAGGCCAGCTTGAGACATTCTCTCGTTGGGGTATCCGGAGCCTTGGCATGCTGGCTGCCTTGCCGAACGAGCAGCTGATCTCCCGGTTAGGCCAGCAAGGAAACAAGCTGCAGCAGTTAGCCTCAGGAACCTGGCAGCATCACTTTGTCCCTCTCGAGCAGGCCTTCACGCTGCACGAATCCATAGAGCTTGATTCTCCCGTCGAAGCTTCCGAATCCTTGCTCTTCCTGGTCGGAGCGATTTTGGAACGGCTGATTCTCCGGGCGACGAACCGAGTGCTGGCGCTGCTTTCCGTCACCATAACCCTGTCGATCGAGGGCGGCGGATCGCATTCCCGCACAGTCCGGACCGCAGTGGCGTGCAATGATCGGCAGCTTTGGCTCAAATTAATTTATCTGGACCTGGAAGCGCATCCTCCGAATCGAGCTGTTCTTGCATTGCACATGACAGCCGAGCACGGCCCGGTCAAAAAAGTGCAGCTCGGGCTCTTCTCCGCACAACTGCCCGATATCCCAAAGCTCGATATCACCTTGGCTCGCATTCAGGCGATTGTGGGCGAGGGATGCGTGGGCAGCCCGGTCCTTCTGGATACGCATAAGCCGGATTCGTTCGCAGTCAAGCCCTTTGCTGTGTCTCTGGGGAGAGCTCCACGAAATCCTCCCGCAGCTAGGGCCGCACCTCTCGCTGCAATCCGGCAGTTGCGCCCTCCAGAGGCAACGACGGTCACTCTGTGTAACTCAAGGCCCACCGCGTTTTACTTCCGCAAGAGCCGCTATCGCGTAGAGCAGGCCTACGGTCCATGGCATGCCAGTGGCGATTGGTGGAGTGACAGCCCGTGGCAATACGGCTCCTGGGACGTCATCGCAAGATCGGACGCGAACGCGCTTCTGTGCTGCAACCTTGTAAATCATTTGTCCCGCAACAGCTGGGAGGTGGCAGCGCTCTATGACTAACTACGTGGAGCTTCACGCCTCCAGCGCATTCAGCTTTCTGGAGAGCGCCTCAGCCCCCGAGGACCTGATCCAGCGAGCCGTCGATCTGGAAATGTCTGCCATGGCGCTGCTCGATCGAAACGGCATCTATGGAGCGGCGCAATTTCATCTTCACGCAAAGCGAAATGGAATCCGTGCGCACATTGGGGCAGAGGTTGCAGTCTCCAATTTTGGAACACGGCTGACTCCGCCGGCATGGCTGCCGCATCAGAACATCCCCGAGCCTGTGCGCCTGCCGCTGCTCTGCGAAACCAGAGAAGGCTATCAAAACCTCTGCCAGCTCATTTCAACGTTCAAGTTGAGAGAAGCACAAAAAGACGAAGGTGCAGCCAAGCTGGATGACCTCTATAGCTATGCGCAAGGCCTGGTTTGCCTGACCGGGGGCGATGAGGGGCCGCTGGCCGCTGCGTTGATGCGTGGCGGAGAGCAGGCTGGCTGCAAGGTCGTGGACCAGCTCATCTCAATATTCGGCAGAGAAAATGTGTACATAGAGCTGCAGCGGCATCAGGAGCGCGAAGGCGAATGGCGCAACCAGGCAGCGCTCCGCATTGCGAACTCTCTTGGCCTTCCCGTGCTGGCCACCAATGGAGTCCGTTATGCCACGCCCTATGATCGCGAGGTTCTGGATGTCTTCACCGCAATCCGCAGCGGTACGCCGTTAGATAAGGCCGGCCGGCTGCTTACTCAGAATAGCCAACGCTACATCAGGAGCTCCGCGGAAATGGACCACCTGTTCCGCGATATACCCCAGGCGGTGGAACAGACCGCGGCGCTCTCTTCCCGTTTGCAATTTGAACTGACCAGCTTGGGATATGAATTCCCTCGCTATCCCCTACCCGACGGAGGAACCATGGATGAATTTCTCCGCCGTCGTGTGGAGGAAGGGCTGAAGCATCGATATGGCCACAAGATTTCCAGCTTGAAGGTCAGGGCGAAGAAGCAGGCGGAACATGAACTGGCTCTGATCGCAAAGCTTGGGTTCGCAGGCTATTTCTTGATTGTCTGGGATATCGTTCAATTCTGCCGTGGCAATGGCATCTTGATCCAGGGGCGGGGCAGTGCTGCAAATTCGATTGTCTGCTATGTGCTGGAGATCAGTGCAATCGATCCCGTAGGCAAGGGGTTGTTGTTCGAAAGATTTTTGAGCGAGCGTCGCGGGGAATGGCCTGATATCGATCTCGATCTGCCCTCCGAGGAAAAGCGGGAACGGGTAATCCAGTATGTGTATCGCCGGTATGGCGAGTTAGGCGCCGCCATGACCGCGAACGTGATCACATATCGCGGAAAATCGGCTGCCCGGGAGGTGGGCAAAGCTCTGGGCTTCGATGAGGACTCTCTGGCCCGGCTCTCCAGCCTGGTAAGCCAATGGGAATGGCGTGACAAGAGCGATACCATGGCCCACTCCTTCAGGAACGCAGGCTTCGACCTGAATCATCCCCGCATCGCGAAGTATCTGGAGTTGTGCATGAGAGTCCAGGGGCTGCCACGGCATCTCGGCCAGCACTCGGGTGGCATGGTGATCTGCCAAGGTGCGTTGAACAAAGTGCTGCCCTTGGAACGCGCCTCCATGCCAGGCCGGACGGTGGTTCAGTGGGACAAGGAGGATTGTGCCGAACTCGGCATTATCAAAATCGATCTTCTGGGTCTCGGCATGATGGCGGTGCTCGATGATTGCATGAAGCTCATCTCCGAGCACTATGGCAGCCATGTAAGCCTGGCGAACCTGCCGGAAGACGATGAGGTATATCGAACACTCCAGCAGGCCGATACCGTGGGAATGTTCCAGGTCGAGAGCCGCGCCCAGATGGCATCCTTGCCGCTCAACTATCCAAAGAAGTTCTACGACCTCATTGTTCAGGTGGCGATCATTCGGCCTGGCCCGATTGTCGGGAAGATGATGCATCCTTACATGCGTCGCAGGCAGGGCAAAGAGGAGGTGACGTATCCGGTTCCGATTCTGGAACCCGTCCTCAAGCGAACACTCGGCGTGCCGCTGTTTCAGGAGCAGTTGCTCCGCATGGCAATGACGGTCGCAAATTTCTCCGGAGATGAGGCCGAAGAGCTGCGCCGCGCCGTTGGCATGCGCCGCTCCTGGGAGCGGATGAAAAATATCGAAGGCAAGCTGCGCGCTGGCATGTCTGCGAATGGGATCGCTACCGATATCCAGGACACAATTGTGGAGAACGTCAGCTCCTTTGCGCTGTACGGGTTTCCGGAGTCACATGCTGCCAGCTTTGCGCTGCTTGCGTATGCCTCGGCTTACTTCAAGGTCAAATATCTCGCCGCATTCGCCTGCGCCATCCTGAACAACCAGCCTATGGGCTTCTATGCGCCCGCAGTCATCGTCAAAGATGCTCAGCGGCATGGATTGAGAGTGAAGCCGATTGATGTGCAGAAATCGGATTGGCCATGCACGATTGAGCAGGAAGCGGATGGCTCTCCCTTGCTGCGCCTTGGCCTTGGGTATGCCAAAGGATTGCGGCAACAGGCTGCGGAGTCTCTGGTGCAATCTCGCAGGGAGCACGGCCCATTTTCCTCCGTCGAGGATCTCGCGGCTCGCGTGCCCCTGCTCAACCCGCGAGAGTTTACGCTGCTCGCAAATACCGGCGCGATGAATAGCCTAAAGGGAGTGCTGCACCGCCGTGACGCGCTCTGGCAGGTGGAGCGCGCAGGCAAGCCAGAAGGCCCCTTATTGCATTCACTCCGTGAGCCGCAGGCCACAGAGGCGGCCGCTTCGCCTCTGTCACAGATGAGCACCGGTGAAAGGCTCGCAGCCGACTACGCCGAAACTGGGCTCACTCTCGGGCCGCATCCCATGCATTACCGGCGTGCCGAGTTGCAGCGCCGGCACAAGGTCCTTTCAGCCGCTGAGCTCAGGCACGTCAAAAACGGGCAATATGTCCGGGCCGCAGGATGCGTAATCGCTCGCCAGCGTCCCGGAACGGCAAAGGGTTTCATCTTTCTTTCCATGGAGGATGAGACCGGGATTGCCAATGTAATCGTCACTCCCAGCCTATATGACCAGGATCGTCTCGCGGTCACCCGCAGCAGATTCCTCCTCGTCGAAGGCCCGCTTCAGAGCCAGGACGGCGTCATCCATATCCGCGCGCGGCGGCTCACGCCCTTGGGCGATCAGGCCCTTGCGCTGCGCTCACATGACTTCCATTGAGCTCTGGCGTGCAGCATCTCAAAACTGCTTCAGCTGACGCACCACCTGCAGCACGGACTCAACCGGAGTGCCAGGAACTATACCGTGGCCCAGGTTGAATATGTGGCCCGGCCGCCCGCCCGCAGCGGCAAGCACTTCCGCCACCCGCAACTCAATCACCGGCTCCGGCGCGAACAGCGTAATAGGGTCGAGGTTTCCCTGGATGGACACCCCATAGTCCAGCTCCCGCCACGTACGCTCGATAGGCGTCCGCCAGTCAAGGCCCAGCACATCGCATCCGGTCTGCCGCATCAGTGGAAGAAGCGAAGACGTCTCCACTCCGAAATAAATCACCGGCACTCCCATTGCCTGGATATTCCGGATCAGACGGGTCGTCGGTGCGAGCGCATAATCCCTGTAGTCCGAGGGGGAAAGCGCGCCCACCCACGAATCGAAGACCTGGATCACATCGGCCCCAGCCTGCACCTGCTGTCCGGCATATTCGGTCAGTACGGTGACCAGCTTCTCCATCAGGATGGACCATGCGTCCACTCCCGGCGCCTGCGACAACACATCTGCACCCACTACACCGCTGCTGTTTCGCGGCGAGTCATACATCAGCTTCTTCGTCTCGATGTAATTGCGGGAGCTGCCGCCTTCAATCATGTAGCTTGCGAGCGTAAATGGAGCGCCGCAGAAGCCGATGATCCCGAGCGTGTCTGGCGAAGGATGGCGCGCCTCCGTACGCGGGCGGTCGGCAAAATACGAGCTCACCTTTTCGATGCCACGGGCAACATAGCTGAGTTCAGCCGTGCGATCGGTACGCAGATTGCGCGCCTGCTCGGCGGTGCGCAGCGGAGTGTGGATTCTGGGTCCCTCATTCACCAGGAACTCAAAATCGAGCCCCATCGGCGTCAGCGGCAGCAGCAGGTCGGCAAAGATAATCGCGGCATCCACACCTAGCCGCTCAGCGGCGGTGATCGTCACCTCAGCCGCAATATCGGGCGTCCGGCAGATATCCAGCAGCGAATGATGTTTGCGAACCGCCATGTACTCCGGCATGTACCGGCCCGCCTGGCGCAGGAACCACACCGGTGTCCGGTCCACGGGCTGACGCAGACACGCACGAACGAAGCGGCTACCGTTGGCCCCGGTAGCCGCTACAGTTTGGTCTGCCACGCCACGCGCGGCCTGGTCCACTGTGGTCACCGCCCGATTACGAGCTTCGGGATCAGCGCTTGAGTTCACCAATCTTTCATGCCCCGGGAAGGGGTTGAACTCGGCCAGTGGGTCAGCTTGTGTGCGGCCGGTGCCAGGAGGCGAGGCGGGTGAATTCTGCTTAATCAAAGGCTGGGGTCTCCCAACTTTTGAGCGTAGCACTCCTGGAGCCGGACGCGAAAATCCGTCTCGTACTGCGGAGTCTCAGCCTCCGCAATTGCAAAAGCCGCTATCGTCGTCGGCGGCCGTGAATCGGCAAAACATAGCTGACGCCCACGTTCAGGGCTGCCGGCGTCAGTGCATCGGGGGCAACATTCCAATGCTGCGAAACAACATCGCCCCGCAGTTTAAGAGAGCGTGTCAGGTTGAACTCGGCTCCGCCTCCCACGCCCAACACGAAAAAGTTCTCCGAGGAAACGCCCACTCCGGTGTAATTGAAGTGGAGCGTGCCTCGCCCAGCAAGCACCAGTGCGTAAGGGTGAATGCCGTGAATCGACGTTTGCAGTTTCAGACCGCCCAGATACGTGTTCTCGTTGACGGTCCTCCCGGTAGCACGACTGAAGCGCGCTTCGAGCCCCGGTTGTACAAATCTGGAAATGAACCGTGTGTAATCCAATCCCAGTGAAAAACCATAGTCGTGCGTCTGCCCCCAGTCGGGACTGAGCATGGTGCCCTGAGCGAACCCATCAAATTCCGCTCCCCGTTGCACAGTGGGGAGCGCCTGTGCACCCCCCTGGATCGCTGCGCCTGTCAGCGCCGCAAAAATGATCCCGCAGAGTGCGCGGTTGAATTTTGACACCATCAGCTCCTGTCTGGAAGCTGCTGACGTGGGTTGGGCAGGTTCTCCCATCACCCTCGTATGCAGCATTTAAGTTTCCCCTCGTATGCAAGCCTGCGGAATCCCCAGTCAGAGGCAGCAATGTACAACTTTGAAGGGTGCGGATCGAATCAGCGAACTTCGGGCCCTAGGCTTCTACGTGATACGTGAACTCTTCAATCACCGGATTCGTCAGCACTTCGCGAGCAATGCGCTCTACCTCAGCCTCGGCAGACTTCACGTCGGAGCTGAAGGAATTGTCTAACGTCAGTTGAAAGTACTTGCCCTGGCGAACGTCGGAGACGCCTTTGTAGTTCATCCGGCGAAGCGCGCCGGCCACCGTTTGACCCTGCGCATCGAGCACAGAACGCTTGAGGGTTACGTACACGTGGGCCTTCATAGCAACTGATTATAGATGGTGTGGAAGAGCTTTCCCTGTAGACTGGAGGAGCGTACTTCCCGGGCCGCGAATTCTGCGCCGCGCGAAGACAGCATCCAAGAGCGTTGAAACCCCGGAACTAACGAGACCCGACCCAGATGCCCAATTATCTTGAATTGCCAACAGGCGACCAGAGCCCCGAGGTCGTCACCATCGTCATTGAGATCCCCCTCGAGGGAATCAATAAGTATGAGTACGACAAGAAGCTCGGTGTCTTCCGGCTGGATCGAAACCTGTACTCCCCGGTGCACTACCCAGGCGACTACGGCTTTGTGCCGAGCACCCTTGCCAGCGATGGCGACCCTCTCGACGCTCTCGTCCTCGTCGATGCGGCCAGCTTTCCCGGCTGCGTCATGGAGGCGCGTCCCATCGGCGTGCTGGAGATGACCGATCAGGGGGTGCTCGATGAGAAGATCCTCTGCGTCGGCAAGAACAATCCCCGCTACAAGGATGTCTGGAACTACTCTGAGATCTATCCGCACATGCTGAAAGAAATCACCCACTTCTTCGCCATCTACAAGGATCTCGAAGGCAAGCGCGTGGAAGTCAGGGGCTGGGGCGATGCCTCCATGGCACGCAACAAGGTGCTCGAATCCCAGCAGCGGTTCAAAGAGAACAAGGCCGCTCTCGAAAAGAGCGCCGGCGACAAGCTGCGCGAACCGGCACTGAAGTAAAGCTTCCGGCACTCGCCTGATTCTCTAGACCCACCCGCATTCACTCTGCGGCGGCCGTCCTTGCTCGAAAGCTCGACAGCAGGTAGACCACAGGTCCTGCAATCGCGATGGCGGAAGCAACCAGCAGTGCCGGGAACCTGCCCAAATGCTCGTCGCGCGCCGCATACAGCGCGAATCCGATCAGCGCGGTCGGCCCTACGCCGCAGGCAATGCATCCCGCAAGCCCTCCCGGCACACGAAAGGGCCGCGTCAGGCCCGGCTCACGCATCCGCAATGCAATCAGCGCTGCGAATTCCAGCAGCAGAGCTGCACCATAAAGCACTAGGTCAATGGAGATCAGCCGCTCAAACGTGAGCGTCAGCGCCAGCGCCCAGCAGGTCGCACACACCAGCACGCTCACCCAGGGCACGCCGCGCGAGTTACGCGGCGTCAGCATACGCGGAAGCAGTCCATCCTCCGCCATCGCCGAGGGAAGGCGAGTCAGCGTAAGCGTCAACGCATTGAACGTGCCCAGCCCATCCAGCGAGCCGGCCAGCACCACCGCCATGGCAAGCCATCCTCCCGCCAACAGCGAGGCAGCATCCGCCCACGCTCCGGTGGAAAATCGCGAGGCTGGAATCCCCACCCCCCACACCGCCAGCAGAGGCAACATGTACACCAGCATTACGGCGAGCGCGGAAAACAACATCGCACGCGGATAATTGCGCTGCGGATTCTCCACCTCCTGCGCGATCGTGCTCGCATTGTCCCAACCCATGTAGTTCCACATCGTCACCGACAGCGCGCCCGCCATATCCCGCGTCGCTATGCCGCTGCCTTGCAGGTGCAGGCCTCCATGCAGGCATCGCCATAATGCTGCGCCCAGCAGCACAACGAACGGGGACAACGACACCACCATCAGGCGCACCGACCCCCGACCCACCCGGCCCGCTCCGCGCAGGTTCCACAGCGTTGCAATCAGAACGATGCTCAGCTTCAACAGGAACGCGCGCCGTCCCGCCACCAGCTCCGGAAACACTCGGCCCAGATACAGCGTGAACGTGGTCGGATAAATCGCCATGTCGAAGATGCTGGCCGCAAGCGACAGCCACCCTTCCTGAAAACCCCAGAAGGAACCCAGCGCGCGCCGCACCCAGACATAAAATCCGCCCTCATCGGGAATGGCGCTGGCCAGTTCGCCTACCATCAGCGCAGTCGGCAGGCTCCAGAACAGCGGAACCGTGGCCAGCAGCAGCAGTGCGGGACCGAAGCCCGCCATGCCGATGATGTCCTCCAGGCCGTACGGCCCACCGGACACCATAAAGTAGGTTGCGCCCACCAGGGGCAGCAACCGCAGCTTGTCTCCGTAATCTCGCAATCAGGGACCAGACCAAAGTGTAGAGCCGCCGGAACTTTCCCTCAATCCACTTAGGTGTGCGCAGTTGCGCCAGGCCGCTCTTCTCCGCAGAGCAATCTCCGGCGCGAACTTCCGGGAGTTCCTCTATAATCAAAGCTCACCCGCAGTCGCATCCCTTCCGGAAGCGCTGCGCGGAGGCTGGAGAGATGGCCGAGAGGCTGAAGGCGGCGGTTTGCTAAACCGTTATAGGACCTTAAAGTTCTATCGAGGGTTCGAATCCCTCTCTCTCCGCCATACATTTCTGTCAAATCATCACCTCCATCGGATTACTCAAGATTCGGCCCTTTAGCCAATTTCGACCAGGCCGCGCATCAATGTCGGACTGGAAAATCTGAGCGTTGTTGGTGACTTGAGCGCACGTCTGCTCTTCGCTGAGGCTCAGAGAAACCCACCCAGGGCATCTGCTCTGCAGCAGAGGGGTTGGGGCGTCGAATCTCATCACCCTGACGTCCCCTGGAACACTCGAAAGAAATGCTTGATCTAAAACAAATACCGGAAGTTTAGCCTCGGCTCTCTGAGCAGCAGATCGATCTAGCTACCTTGGACCGCGTGATCGTCCCTCTCTATTGGGACTGCAGAATCCCAGTAATTACGATCTCGGATATTCCCGCCGCCGCGCCGCTGGGCGCCAGCAGCTTTACGCGCATTCGTTCACCTGTGAGCGCCTGGGTGGTGACTTCGCGCACGCGCCGCGTGTCGGTTCCGGCCTCTTGTTTCGCAAGCTCCTTCCAGGTTCCATCGTTCTGCTGTAGCTCCGCGACGAAACCATAGCCTGCGGCTTGCGGGAACACAATCCGTATACGCCGATAGAGCAGAATTCTCTCAGGGTCGACAGATACCCAGGGCTGAGCATCTGTGGATTCGGGGGCCCAGTAGGTGCCCATGTTCCCGTCATTGACCAGATTGGAGGGATGGTCCGGTGCGCTGGAACTCGATCCAGTCGGGTTGTTGGTTCCGAATTTCTCCTCCTTTGAGATCAGCACGTCCGGGTCGGTGGCGACGTATGGGCGATCTTTCACCAACGGCGTGATGCCAGCTTTGAATCGCGGTCCGTTAAGGGTAGTGATCTCGAGCACCGCATCCTTTAAACCGGGCGAGGTTGCACGCAAACGCGTCTTACCCGCCTGCCAGGTTCGCATGGCGATGGCTGCCTTCCCATCCAGGATGGCGATGTCGCTATCGGAAGCGAAATTGATCGAGCGGCCGGTAGGCAGCTCACCGGGCCCGGATTCGATGGCAAGCTTGACCGGCGGGGAGTTGCTGATGGGATTTCCCTGCGCGTCCAGCACGGTAACGATAAGCTGCACATCATCGGTGCCGTCTGCACGTTGAATGGTCGGCGAACTCGAAGTGAGCCGTAAGGCAGCAGCCTGACCGGGCTGTGGCCACGTAGGCGGCTTGATGCCCCGATATGCATTCCGGTACCAGTACCACGACCGCTTAGGCAGCCGCGCATAATCGATAACGCCTGTCGAACCGAACCTGCGTCCTGCAATCGAACCGTGGTCGAAACCGGACCAAACCGCCTCGCCCGAACGCCAGGCAAGACGCCAGGGGTAGGGATTTTCAGGGGTTGGTTTGGCCGCACCGGGAGTCTTGGGTAAGTCGCCGAAATCCGCCGCGTAGGCGCCGGGCCGGTTCGTCATCGTCAAACTGTATTCCGCAACGAAGTTTGGGATGCCGGGATTGGGGAACAGTGCGGCCCCATCCCCGTTATAGCCGGCTACATCGCCAATCTTGTCGATACCGCCGCGCTGCGCGCCATCAATCGAGGCTGGACGCGTCGGATCCAATTCGTGGCTCAGTGCAACCATCTCTCCGAGAAGCCGTTTCACTTCGGGCAGCGTCCCCTTGGCAGTAAAGAAGACTTCGTTGTCCATGCCCCAGACGATGATCGACGGGTGGTTGCGATTGATGCGAATCATCTCCGTAAGCTGCTGCTTCACGCCTTCGTCGAATGCTGCGTACTGAGACGGATCGGTAGGATAGGCGGACGCTGCCCAGTCACTTTTGAAGTTTGCCGTTCCCCAGAAGCTTTCTTCAGATAAGAACATTACGCCGATACGATCGGTCGCCTCGGCAAAGTGCGGATCGTGTGGATAGTGGGAGCCTCGGATAAAGTCAAACCCTGCGTCCTTTATGAGCTGCACATCACGATCAATCGCCAAGTTTGTGACGGCATCGCCCCAGCCCGCCTGGTCCTGGTGGACGTCCGCGCCTTTGAAATAGCGGTGCTTGCCATTGAGAAAGAATCCTTTGTCCGCAGTCCAGGAGATCCACCGGAAGCCGAATTCGGTTTCAAACCGATCCGACACACGGCCGGATACGATCAAGCTGGTGACCGCGCGATAAAGTACAGGAGTCTCAGGGCTCCATAGCCGCGGGCTGTTAATAGGTGCGGACTGCTGCTTCACCACTACTACCTGCCCCGAGGGAACGTTGATATGTTCCTCTGGCAGCGTTGACACGGTTTTTCCTGCGTCATCCACAATCTCGGTACTCACCAGCACGCTTGCAGAGCGATCGCCGTCATTGCGCACCTCGGTTTGTGCTGCAACCCTGCCGGAGGCGTTCGAGAGGTCCGGTGTCGTAATAAAGGTGCCGGTCCAAGGTACGTGGACTGCATCAGTGGCAACCAGCCAGACATCGCGGTACAGCCCTCCGCTGAACACATGTTCCCCGGCGCGGGGCGCAAGTGTGGGATCCCACTTATTGTTGACGCGAACGGCGACCACGTTTTTGCCAGGGTGCAGGGCCGCGGTGATGTCGACCGGGAAGCCGGTGTATCCGCCGCGATGATGGCCGACGGCGGTTCCGTTCACGAAGACCTCCGCCTCCTGGAACGCGCCCTCGAATTCGAGGGAAAGTCGGCGACCAACGGGCAGTCTGGGCAGCGAGAAGGTCTTCCGATACCAGCCGTAGCCGACATAAAAAGAGGGCGACCTGAAATACGGAATACTGAAACTATGCGGCAACCCAATTTGTTCCCACGCCGAATCGTTGAAGCCGGGTTCCTGCGCTCCGGCGATATCGCCCAGGGTGAAGCGCCAGTCCGCATTAAAGTTGGTACGAACACGGCCCTTCCCAATCACGGACGATGGCAATGGCGCGGCGAAGGCTTGAAACGATCCGAAGAACAGGCACACCGACGCAACGATGGTCTTCAAGCTCAACAATCTGCACATAAAATGTCCTTCCTACTCACGCTCGGAAAACACGTCTCTCCTGGTACCACCGGGCGAGTACGTCAGGAATGCGATGGGATGCCGCGAGAGCTTTATTCCGATTCTGCCCTGAGCAACTTGTGCTCGCTGCAGCTAATAGTAAAGCGGATGATCGCCTAAGCCATCGCTCCTTGACGGTGCGGTACCGCCATAGACCGGGAACATCCGGCATCTTGCATACCTGCTCGGCGCCGAACGCTCACCTCGTACCATGCATGCATCTACTCCGCGTACCCTGCCGTGGACGAGAAAAGCTATACTCCGGGTCGTGACGAAGGAAGAAAATATGACGGATCGAATCAAATACGCTATCGGCAAGAAACTGCCTGCCTCGCTGGCGTTGGTACTTGCCTTGTTCATCATAGGGATCGCAGCTTCTGCGCAGGAACAGACATCGGGCGATTCCAAAATACCCTTGGTCTATAAGGTGGAGAACACCGGTGCGAAGTTCCCCAAACCGGCGTTTCCCTCGTTCGAAAAGCTGCCCATCATCCGGCAGCTGCCCGATCCATTCCTTCAGCCGAACGGCAAGCGCGACACAACCTTCGCGAGCTGGGAGCAGCGCCGCAGCCAGATCAAGGCAGCGATCGAGAAGTACGAGATCGGCCCTAAACCCGACTGTTCCGACTGCAAGATCACGGCGAACTATGTCCCGGCGGCGGACGCGAACTCCAAGGGCACCCTGACCATCAACGTAACGCGCAATGGCAAATCGCTCACGCTCACGGAGCCTGTCTACATCCCGACTGGCAAGGGCCCAGGTCCCTATCCGGCGATGATTGCGATGAGCGGCGGCCCGCGGCCTGCGCGGCCCGGAGCGCCTGTTGCGCCTCCAATGCCCGCTAAGGGCAACTTCGGCAGCCTGCCTGCCGGCGTCTTTGCCGATCTGCCCATCGCCACTGTAGATTTTGTGCACAATCAGGTGACGGTGTATGGCGCCAAGGGCCAGGTCCACACGTCGGATCCCTTCTATACGCTTTATCCTGAACTTTGCGCTGGCAAGTGTCCTAATGGCCCTAGCAACTCGGGCATGTATGCCGCATGGTCGTGGGGTGTTAGCCGCGTCATCGATGGCATCCTCATTGCGTCGAAACAGACCACCAATCCGCTGCCCATTGATCCTACGCATCTCGCGGTTACCGGCTGCTCATATGCGGGCAAGATGGCGCTGTTCGCCGGTGCGTTCGATGAGCGGGTCGCGCTGACCATTGCGCAGGAGAATGGCGGCGGTGGCGCACCGGCATGGCGAGTCTCGCATGAGATTGACGCGCAGGGCTCGGTCGAGAAGATCGACACCACCAGTAAGGAGTGGTTTGGCCAGCAGATGCAGCAGTTCGCCGGGGACAACGTCTACAAGCTGCCCGAGGACCACGATGAGCTGATGGACTTGGTTGCTCCGCGCGCATTGCTGGAGACCGGCAATACCGATTACAACTGGCTGAGTAACCGCGCCAACTACGTCTCCGCGCGCGCCACCCAGCAGGTCTACAACGCATTTGGCGTCGGCGACCGCTTCGGCTTCTTTATCGATGGCAAGCATCCTCACTGCGGCACCTTGCCCGCAGAGGCGCCGGTGATCACAGCCTTCGTCGACAAGTTTATGCTCGGCAAGACCGCGGAACACTCCGACGCTGAGGTCACCCCATACCCCACTCTCGACTACAAGCGCTGGACAGCTTGGTGGGGCACGCATCCCAAGGGCGAGCCACAATTTCCGACGCCGTGGGTGGCCGAGGGCGGAACTTTTGAACTACCGTTGAACCCCACCCACCTGAAGGTCGACGCGGGAACGACGGTGGAGGCGGCATACCAGGTAATGATTCCCGGTGCGCACCCTGCTGCAACTGCGACGCTGGTAACAGGCGATGTACAGGCAGACGTAGCTTGCGCGGATGGCACTTCGTATACGTTGCGGGTTCCACTCACCCCGAACCAGAGCTATGCGGTGCCTGCAAACAGCATCGCGTGGGTCTCAGGTGGGGGTACACCGCAGGGAACTGCGACAGCCGCCTCGTGCGGCGCATCTCCTGGACACGGAATGATCCAGGCCGCGTACTTCTCGTCGCTCGGCATCTCTCCAAAGAATGCAACAGCGGGCGGCCCTGGAATCACCACCACCGATGCTGCCGATCCTCTGGATGTGCAGTTTTCCTGCAGCGTGGACGGCGCGAGCACAGGCAACAGTGCGCCAGTGGACGTCAACCTCAAGCCATAGAATTGGCCCTCCTCTTCTCAGAGAGAAAGCCGAGACCGCAACCCTACTCTTTCCGCAAAGCACTCAAGTATAGTCGTGCATTGGATCGGAATCATGGAGACGGACGCATGTTGAAGAAGCAATCGTGTATCGCGGTCATGACACTGTTGACGGCAGGAATCAGCCTCGCACCCCGCGCCTTCGCGCTCAATTACTCGAACAGCCAGGGCAATCAGGCCACCTTCGAGACGCTGGAAGAAGCGCGTGTCAACGGCCCGGTCGCTATCCAGGCGCTGGACGGCAACAAGGGCCGCACTTACAAGTCGCATCCCGCGCTCGATGACTATCCCAAGGGCACGACCTTTATCTACCGCTCCGCAAATATGTATGGCGGCCGCGCCGCAGCCCGCATGAATACCGACATCCTCGTGTTCAGTGGCAAGTCCTTCGCCGGCAAGGACGACGCGCTCTCCTACCTCAAAAGCCTCGGCCTCACCAGCATCATCGACCAGGCCAAGGGCAGCGTCATCCTGGTCACACCCGCGGACGCCAAGGCCGGCTTCACCGCCGCAGACCAAAAGGACTACTACGCGCTGCAGACGGCCATCTTTACTCAGAAAGCCTCGAAGACAGTCGACAAGGTCACCACCTCTTACCCCGACGGCGAATACTTCGGCGGCTTTGCATACACCTACCTCGTCGGCATCGATGGCGGCGCAAC
>JAICMT010000210.1 GCA_025929125.1 Acidobacteriaceae bacterium
ACGACATCGCAAGGCCTTCGAGATCCGTCGCGATGCCGAGCCACAGGGCAAGGGGGAGCAGCCGGCTGGCATGGCTGCTGCCGAACGTAGCGATGATGGCGAGCGCCATCACCAGCCCCCAGCTTTTCGCAAGCCAGGAGTGATAGCTGGCAGGCTTGCCGAAGCGTATGAAATCGACGCCAAAGCGCAGCGCTTCGAGCGAGAGCAGGGTGCCGAGCAGGATTGAGTTGTCCTGCCAGGCGCGCGGCCGCGCCATCCAGAGGGCGGCGGCGGCACAGAGGTAAAAGGCGGTGTCGGCCATGGAGTCAAACAGGCGGACTGCGGCGGTGTCGCAGCACCAGCGCCGGGCAAGGATCCCGTCGAAGATGTCCGACAGAAGCGCTGTGACGACGATCGATGCGAGAGAGAAGCTGCTCCAGCCGCAGCGCTCGCCAACGACAAGAACCGGTCCCAATAGCACGCGGGCGGCTGCCATGGCCCACGGAATGGATTGCTTGCGAATCATGACCCACCTCAGAAGTTTGTGGCACTTTCCGGCGAAGCCGCCGATGAGGTGAGCGTAAGTGCGCCGCGACATCTGCGGAGTAGGGTAAGCACACTTTCGCAAGTGTCCCAATGCCTGTCTGCCGTCAAAGAGCAGAATCGGGCGCGATTGTCAGAGTTTGTTACGTCCAAATCATTGGAGGCACTGTATGAAAAAGGCATCCGTATCGTTACCCGAACTCTTTCTGATGGCCGGCACCCGGGTTGCGCTGGGAATGGGCATTGGGCTGCTTCTCTCCGAAAGGCTCTCCAGGGAAGCGCGCCGCGGCGCTGGGTGTGCTCTGCTTGGAGTGGGAGCATTGACGACCATTCCTCTTGCGATGGACTTGATCGGCAATTTCCGCGAGACCGCTGAGGAATAGGGCATTCCTCCTCCTCCTTGAGGAAAGCGGGCAATCGCCCGGTTCACACTGCAGACTCGTGCGTGTAATGGCGGAGAGCCGCCGCGGCGGACTCGGCGAGGATGGGGAAGACGAGCTCAAACGGCTTCTGCGGCAGCCGCGCAGACTGCGCGGTGTAGCAGTCGCAGAGGATTGCGGTGACCTGCTCCAGGCCGCGGCGCCAGTTGCGGCTGCGGGCGTCGCGGACTAGGAGCGAGTCGAGCGGCAGCCCGGCGGCAACCAGCATGGTGCGAGCGCGGTCGAGGAACTCCGGCCAGTGGGAGACTACAGCGATCAGGTGGCCGTCGGGCGCGGGCAGCCACGGGCTGAGCCAGCCGGTGGCGGAGCGAATGGGCAGGACGACCAGCTCGAAGCCTTTCGGCAGGGCATCGCGGACTGATTTCTCCTGGGTGGGCCGGCAGAGGGGAATGGCGGCCAGCAGGAGTTCGGGGTCGCAGCACTGCTCCGGGCTGGCCTCGCGGATGGGCCAGGTGGTGCAGGCGCGCAGCTCAGTGAGCAGGATGCGGCGGAGCTCCGGGTCGGAGTCGATGAGGACGAAGTGGTCGGCAGGCGGTGAGGCGAGCCACTCCAGCACGCGTGCGCGGACCGCGGCTGCATCCAGGCCCAGCTCCCGCGCGGCGCCAAAGAACCCTGCGATGTGCTGATCGATCTGCTGCTCCGGAGTGGCGGCGCTGCCGGTCAGCGTGCGCACGTAGACGCCGCTGCCATGACGGCGCGCGGTCCAGCCCTCGCGCTCCAGCTGGCGATATCCGGCGCTGACGGTGTTGGGATGGAGTCCGAATCGGCGGGCGAGCTCCCGGGTGCTGGGAAGTCGATCCCCCGGGCGCAGGTCGCCAGAGACAATGGCGAGCACCACCTGGGTGACCAGCTGGCGATAGATGGGGACCTCGCTCGAATGGGAGAACCAGAGACGCATGGCGGAGTCCGGCCCATTGTTGCACCTTTGCACAAGAAGCAGGAGAGAATCCGGACGAGTGGGCCTGATACTCTGGGCTCCATGCCCCCGCAACCTTATCTGAAGCGCCTGATGGAAGAGCGTGCCGTGCTGAGCCGCGAGCAGGCCTGCGACCTGATGCAGCAGGTGCTGGACGCCCGCTTCGCCGAAGTGGAGCTGGCCGCACTGATGGGCGCGATTACGGCGCGCGGAGAGGACGCAGCCGAGCTCGCCGGATTTGTGGATGCCATGCGGGCGGCGGCGGTGCCGGTGCCGCTAAGAGATTCTGATCGCGAACTGCTGGTGGACACCTGCGGCACGGGCGGCGACCTGTCGGGCACCTTCAATATTTCGACCGCGGCGGCTCTCGTGGCCGCGGCTGCCGCGGGGCGAAGGCCGGTGCTGGTGGCCAAGCACGGCAATCGCGCGGTGACTTCGGCATGCGGATCGGCAGACGTTCTGGAGGCCATGGGAATCCCGGTAGCGCTCTCGCCTGCTGCGGCCGCCGGAGCGCTCCAGCAGAAGCGGTTTGCGTTCCTCCATGCGCCGGCGATGCATCCGGCGATGAAGACGGCGATGCCGGTGCGGCGAGCGGTGGGCGTACGCACCTTCTTCAACGTGCTGGGGCCGCTGACCAATCCGGCGGGAGCGCGGCGGCAGGTGATGGGCGTCTACTCGGCGCGGCTGGTGCCGGTTGTGGCCGAGGCGATGCGCCTGCTCCAGGTGGAGCACGCGTTTGTGGTGCATGGATTCCTGGACGCGACGCGGACGGCGGGGATGGATGAGCTGTCGATCTCCGGGCCTAGCGAGTTTGCCGAGATCGCAGGCGAGCACGTCTTCTTCGCCGAAGTAACGCCGGAGATGGTGGGGCTGAAGACGGCTCCGATCCAGGAGTTGCAGGGCGGCAATGCGGCGGACAATGCGGCGATGCTGCGGCTGATCTTCGCTGGCGAGCCTGGGCCGAGGCGTGATGTGGTGCTGCTGAACTCGGCCGCGGTGCTGCTGGCGGCGGGGCTGTTCCCGCCGATGCCGTGGGTAGAGGCGTTCCGGTCGGCGATTGCGCTGGCCGCGCAGACCATCGACTCGGGCGCGGTGACGGCGCTGGTGGAGAGCCTCGCCGGCGGGGAACTTTAGCGGCGGAGGCGTCGTACAATCCTCTGGATGCAAAGGAGAAATGCCTCATGTCGGGTTACCCGAACTATCAGCAACCGCAGGTGCAGCCTGGCTTTCTGGATCCCACCATGGTGACCACGGGACTGGAGCTCGCAGGCTATCGCGTGGTGCGCAACATGGGAGTGGTGCGCGGCATTGTGGTGCGGTCGCGCAACGTGCTCGCGACCCTTGGTGCGAGCCTGCAGACGATTCTCGGCGGCAACATCACGCTGCTGACGCAACTCTGCGAGCGCACCCGCCAGGATGCCTTCGCCATGATGATGCAGCATGCGGCGGAGCGTGGCGCAAACGCGATCCTCAGCGCTCGGTATGACGCCAACGAGGTGATGCAGGGCGTCACCGAGGTGCTGGCGTACGGCACCGCGGTGTATGTCGAGAAGATCGGCTGAGCCAGCGTCAGATACCATCGTTCGAGTGAACTCCGTTTCTCCGCCTGGCGAGACAGGGCCGAAGCCGCGCACTCCGCTTCTGCAGATGGAAGACCTGCGTGTACGCTTCGGGGACAATGAGGCGCTGCACGGGATTTCACTTGAGATCGCCGAGGGCGAGGCGCTGGGGCTGGTCGGCGAGTCGGGCTCGGGCAAGTCGGTGACATCGCTTGCGGTGCTTCGGCTGCTGCCACCCTCCGCGGAGACCACCGGGCGAATCCTGTTCTCCGGGACGGACCTGCTTACGCTGCCAGAGCGGGAGATGCGCAGCCGCCGCGGCCGCGAGATCGCGATGATCTTCCAAGAGCCGATGACCGCGTTGAATCCGGTGATGCGCATCGGCAGTCAGATCGCCGAAGCGGTGCGGGCGCATCATCCGGAGCTGAGCCGGGCGGAGGTCCGCACGCGTGTGCTGGAGGCGATGCACGAGGTCGCGCTGCCCGAGCCGGAACGGCGCCTGCGCGATTATCCGCACCAGTTCTCGGGTGGGCAGAGGCAGCGGATCCTGATTGCGATGGCACTGGTGAACCGGCCGCGGCTGCTGATTGCCGATGAGCCGACCACGGCGCTCGATGTGACGGTGCAGGCCCAGATCCTGGCCTTGCTGCGGCGGCTGCGCGAGAGCCATGGACTATCCATGCTGTTCATCTCGCACGACCTCGCCGTGGTGGCGCAGGCGTGTGGCCAGCCCGGAGACCACATTGCGGTGATGCAGCATGGCTGCATCGTCGAGCATGCGCGCGCGGCGGAGCTGTTCCGGAACCCGCAGGATGCCTACACGCGGCGGCTGCTCGCGTCGGCCCCAACCATGCATACGGACAGGGCCAAGCCGCTGGCGACGCTGGCGGCGGTGGAAGGTCGCGGCGAATTGCCGTCCGGCTGAGCGCGGCGCATCCGATAAACTGAAGATTCGTGCGCTCTG
>JAICMT010000062.1 GCA_025929125.1 Acidobacteriaceae bacterium
GTAGGGTGAGCCTCCGGCAGCTCCGACTACGGTTCCGATCAGCCCAAGCCCCGCTGCGCCTCCGGTGGCGTTCTTGCGACCGGTATGGTGTGCGTGTCCTTCATCCTGGTCGAGCGGACTGGAGGCCATGACGGCAAGCAGCAGAGGGATGGCGATGCGGTCGCGGGGACGGGACTTCACCTGGCCCTCGGAGTTGAGCGCGATGTCGGTTGCGGAATCGGCTCCGGTGAGGCGGGTTTCAACGGTCTGGGTGGGCTGGCCCGGCAGTATGAGCTGATTGAAGCTGAAGGTCAGGACGCCCGAGCGCCCGAACCAGCGGGCGGGCCGGGCCTGCGTGATGGAGCCGACCAGAGTCGCTCCCTGAGGCAGGGCGACGGTGCGATCGCTGTTGAGCACAGGCCGGGCCACAACGGCGCGGACGGCGTGGCCGCGGGCCGCCGATTCCGAACTGATGCTTTCCGCGAGATTAGCCTCAACGCGCCAGACGCCGGGCTGGGGCTGCTGCGGCGGGATGGGCTGGACATCCCAGAAGCGCGGTCTGCGCTGGACCGTGGCGGTCGCGGGCGCAGCGGGGCGGAGCGGAATCAGTGCAGGCGCGGTGAGCTCGACGGTCCAAGCCGTGCCGGCTGCGATGCGCTGCGGATGATAGGGAAGCTGCGAGTAGACCCAGTCGAGCAGGCGAGTGCGCTTTCCGGGAGCAATGAAGTAGGCGAGGTCGCTGCGCCCTGCATCCAGTGCAGCCTTCACTTGGCGACGTACGAGGCCGCCGTGGGCCCGCTCCGGCGCGACGGCGCGGTAGACCAGTGCACCGGCTGCGGTTTGGGCCGTGGCTAGCGAGACGGACGTACCGTCCGGAAGCCTGAGACTCTGGAAGCCAACGACGGGAGTGCGGAAGGGGGTGAAGTCGCCGCCCAGCATGGCCCGGGTGCGCCGGCTTCGGTCTGGCTGCAGGGCCTGGACGGTGCCGAGAACGGTCGTGCCTTCGGGCAGGACGAGTACGTTGTCCACATAAATGGGGTAGAGCAGGTGACCCTGGAGTGGTGCACCTGGGCGGAGCGGTGCGGCGCGATCCAGCCCAATGGCCAGCGGCGTTCCGGAGGGAACCGTTGCCCGGGGAAGCTGACCGAGTGTCGGCGGTGCGAGCAGCAACAGGAAGATGTAACGGAGGGCCATCTATTTCTGACAGCTTAGACGTGCGGGTAACGCTTGCGAGGGAATTCGATCGCCCGAAACAGAAACGCCGTGGTGTGAGCCACGGCGTTTCTGAATTGATGAGCGGTGAGATCAGGCCAATTCCTTGATGCTCTTGACGCCGAACTTCTCATACCAGGGGCTGGCGGCTTTGAGAGCCTTGTTGACGTTGTTAATGTTCTCAACGCCGGTGGTCTCAAGCCAGTTGCGGAAGGCATCGGGTCCCTTGCACGCGAAGATCGGAATGCCGTCCTTCCAGGTCGCGCGGCCGCAGAGCACGCCGTTGAACTTGGTGCCGGACTCGGCGGCGAGCTCCAGGGTTTCGATGAAGACGGGATTGGAGACGCCGGCGGAGAGATAGATGAAGGGCTTGTGGGTCATGCCCTCAGCGTCGCGGAAGTGCTGCAGCGCTTCGGCGCGGGTGTAGGCCTTCTCCCCCTTGAAGGCGCGAGTGCCTTCGACGAACTCCATCTGGATGGGAACCTCTACTTTGAGGACGTCGACGTTGTAGCGGGCCTTGCCGAACTCGGCCATGGAGCCGGAGACGATCTCGGGCTTCTTCTTCGCGTAGGCGAGGGACTTCTCGTCGCCGCCTTCGGCATCGTAGCCGACGAACTCGAGGAAGAAGGGAATATCGTGGGCGAGGCACTCATCGCCGATGCGCTCGATCCAGGCATGCTTGAGGTCGTTGATCTCGGTCTTCTCGTACGGAGTGTAGTAGAGCAGGATCTTGATGCAGTCGGCGCCTGCTTCCTTGAGCCGGCGGACGGACCAGACGTCGAGCAGATCCGGCAGGCGACCTGGAGTCTGGGCATCATAGCCGGTCTTCTCGTAGGCCAGCAGCAGGCCCTTGCCGTGGCGAACCTTGGAGGCGGGCAGGCCGAACTCGGGGTCGAGCAGAATGGCGGAAGCGTGCTGGCAGAGCACGTCGGTGACGAGGATCTTGAACTCCTCGAGGTCCTGTCCGGTGGCAGCGGCCCCGCGCTCCTTGGCCAGCGATTTCTGCAGCGATCCACGCTGGTCCATGGCCGCCGCGGCGATGACGCCGCGCTGATCGGAGACGGCCTGTAGTCCTGCCAGTTTTCCGGGTGTCAACTTCATTGGTGAGAATCTCCTGTACGTTCTTATCTGGATTTGCGCCTTTAACTGTCCATTCTACACAGCAGCCAGGATCGGTCTCCGTGGGGTTGGTTGCCGGGAAGTGGAAAATCCGGACGGGAAGATGCGTAAAAATTCCCGCCTTCACAGCCTAAAGTCAGCAGTCTCCGCCGCCGATGAAACAGCTGAAGAAGCGCCGAGATGTTTCTTCCTCCCCGGTTACCTGTCGGCGTCAGCGAGGCAGAGACGTGAACGCATTGATTCTGGCAGGCACGATAGCGGCGGCTCTTGTGGGAGGCTGGTACGGGCGCAGCATACTGGGGCGAATCCGGCACTGGGGCGAGAAGATGAACGAGATCGACGAGCTGTACCAGAGCGTCGCGTCGCCTGAAGAGATGGCAGGGCAGGTGAGTGCCCCGCGAGCCGGCGGAGTACCCTCTGCGGCTGCCAGGCATGCTGTGGCTCTGGGTGCCCGGGTGCCACACGGCACGCTGTGAGTTTCGGGCTCCGGAAGCGGTGATCGATCTAGAAGAGGCGTGGCGGCGTCGTGTAGAATAGCGACAGGTTCCCACCGCGAACCCGTCTCCTTCGATCCATCTCACATTTGGGAAATCAGGGTGGCCCATACGAGCTCGAACCGAGCTCAGGCAGGATGGCGCGCGGAAGAGAATCCAACAGATCAGCAGCAGGAGACCAGGGACAATGGCGAAGATTGCCAAGACAGGCGACCGTAAGAAGGCGATGGATACCAGCAAGAGCACGGACTGCCCGCGTTGCTCAAAACCGACCCGCATTGTGAAGCGGGTGAAGGACCGCGAGCGCGGCGTGCCGGGCGGCGTGTACATCTCGTGCTCCGCGTGCGAGTTCTTCGAGAAGCTCTAACCAGTAACAGAACACCCGTGGCCGTGGATGTTCGTGAGCAGGCGCCTTAACGGCGAGCCACGAAGACCGCGGCCACTTTGTCCTGGTAAGCAAGCTGAAAGCCGGGATCGGAGCGCAGGAGCTGAGTGAGCGCCGCGCCGACAGGACCGATCACAAGACGTGCAGAGCGCAGATCCGGGTCCGACTGCCAGCCGGGAGCGCCGCTCCAGGTTTGGATGGAACGCGCGATGCGCTGGTCGCCGTAGACGTTCGCCCGACCATCGATGCTGACGGGGATGCGCAGGTTCCAGATCAGGTAGCCGCCCCAGTCAAAGTCGTTAAAGATGGGCCCGGAGTATCCATGGGCGCGGATGAAGTCCACTGCGCCGACGGGGAGCTGCGTGGCCTGGCGCTCGCGGAGATTCGCTGCGCTGAGCTCGGGTGAGCGAAAGGCGATGGCGAGCATGCATGCAGCAATAGTCATCGCGACCGGAAGCAGATACTTCGCGGGCCGAAGGTTCGGGGCTGTGATCCGGGGCAGTGCATCGGAAAGAATAGCGGCGCCGGAAATGGCGATGACCCACGCATCACGCTGTGATCGGAAGCTGGAGCAGGCGGCGAAGAGGAGTAACGCACCCTCGAACGAAACCCAGCGTCGTTTCGAACCAAGGGCGGCCGCAGAGAGAAGCGCGAACAACAGAGCGCAATAATTAATCAGGTCGCGAAAGGGAATAGCCTGCAGCTCGCCGATGCTATTGAATGCACCAGACTGGGTGCCTAACGCGTGCGCAACGGAGTAGATGCGGACTCCGTAGGGATTTAGGAGAGTCGCCAGGAGGCTGCAAATCAGGACAGCAACGAGCGCACCTCCTGGCGCCTGAGTTGGAAGGTCTTTCCAACGGTGTTTAGCGAGGGATTCCACCATTGCCAGTCCAAGAATGAAGAGGCCATAGACAAACTGAATGTGGATGTTGGCCCAGACGGCAAAGAGCAGCGGAAGCCAGAGAAGAGGACGCGTGGAGCCGGTGCGGCGGACACGCTGGAGGATGTCGAGCTCCAGCGTGAAGAACAGGATGGTGAATAGCCATGGACGCGGAGTGAAGAGGTGTCCCATGGCGTACATGCAGGCGAACGCGAGCATGGCAGCGGTGGGTAGCTGCTGCCGATGGCTGCGAACCAGAGCGAAAACGGCGGCCGTGATCAGGAGTACGAGCCCGGCGGTGTAGACCAGCAGTGCGGGAGTGCCCAGACGCTGGAAGAGCTGGTAATTGAGAAGCTCGAAGAGCCAGCTGTAGGCTGCCCAGGGTGTTCCTGCCATCGGCGCGGAGAACGGCTCGGTGCGTGGGATGGCGTGGTGGGCGCTGATCCACTCCCCGGTACGGAGGTGCCAGCCGATGTCGGTATCCAAGATAGCGTTGGAGTGGAGGCAGAGGTAAGCCGGGGTGAAGAACAACATGGAAAGGACGGCCAAGTCAATTAGCCGCATCAAGGTGAGTTGCCAAGAAGTGGGGAGGGTTGGCGTCTGCGAGGCGAGTTCGGCCGAATCGGCCTGTGCCGGGAAGTGTAGTCGGAGATCCGGCAGTGGCTCCAGGTCAGACACGGTTTGAAGATACTATGCGCTGGCGATTTCGGCGAGGAGAGCGGCGGCGGCCTTGGCGGGATCGGGGGCCTGGGTGATGGGACGGCCGACGACCAGCATGGAGGCGCCGCACGCGATCGCCTCGGCTGCAGTGGCTACTCGGGCCTGATCGTCCGATCCGGCAGCCGATGCCGGTCGAACTCCCGGGATAACCAGGAGCGCAGCAGGGCCGAGCAGCTGACGCACGGCCGCGACCTCCTGGGGCGAGCAGACCAGCCCGGAGATTCCGGCCTGCTGGGCGAGCTTTGCCAGCCGGAGAACCTGAGCCTCGGGAGGGTCGGGAACGCCGGTCGCGGCCAGATCGTCGGCGCTCATGCTGGTGAGGACGCTTACAGCCAGCAGCCGGGGGAACTCAGGACGAGAGGCAGCCTGGGCGGCTGCCCGCATCATTTTTTCGCCGCCACTGGCGTGAAGGGTCAGCATGGACGCACCGGTGCAGGAGACCGACCGCACTGCGCCGGCGACGGTGTTGGGAATATCGTGCAGCTTGAGATCGAGGAAGACCTCGAAGCCGCGGTCGCGCAGGTGATGGACGACACTGTTTCCGGCAGCGTAGTAGAGCTCCATGCCCACCTTGAACCAGCGGCAGAGCCCCTGAAGCTCATCGACCAGGTCGAAAGCAGCGGTCGCGGAGGGAAGGTCCAAGGCCACGATGAGCCGGTCGGCAGGGGAGAGCGGAGCCTGGGCAGAGGGATGCGCAGTATCAGCTGGAGCAGAATCCATGGGTTCAGTCTAACGCCTGGGGTTGCGAGTTCTCCGCTGGGACCGGAACTATGACGTGGTGCCGGGAGGTTCAGTTCCGAGTAGGAAGCTCCAGGAGCGAGGGCACGCGCAGCTGAGAGAGCAGAGCCAGGGTGAGCTCCGGATCCTCCTGGCGGACGGCCTCGAGCTTCACTCGGCCTACGCCGGAGAGACCAAGCACACGGGCCGCAGCGGCGGACAGGTCGACGATGCGACCTTCAATGACTGGGCCGCGATCATTGACGCGAACGAAGGTGGAGTGCCGGTTTTTGAGGTTTGTGACCCGAAGCCAGGTGCCCATGGGAAGTGTGGGATGGGCGCAGGTCATCTGGTTCATATCGAACTTCTCGCCGTCGGCGGTCTTGCGGCCCTGAAAGTGGTTTCCATACCAGGAGGCGATGCCGACCTGGTACCAGCGACGGGCTGGATGTGCAGGATTGGCACTCTGATGACGACCCGCGGCCTGAACCTGAGGTTGCGTGGTCGACTTCTCCGGGTCCCGCGCGGAAGCCGAGAGAGCCAGGGCAGCGAGCAGGACTCCGGCGGCCAACTTGGGCAGGGAAGTCATCGAGCCATATTGAGCAGTTCTGAAAGGATTGCTTTTCATTCGCACGCTCCGTCTGCTATTGTCCAGATATAGGGCTCCCCAAGTCAAACAAAGTAAACAGCTTAAGGTTTATTTTGGCTTGCTTTTGCGGGAAGAGTGTGGTAAAGGAATTTGGATTGGTTCCCGCAATTCCTTCCACGGAAGTTGTAGTTTTTAGCGCCAAACGGCCCGAATGGTCGGCTTGGGACAGGGAAGCAGGATTTTTTCACTTTTATTTTCTGAACGGCGAAAAACTCCGGTTTCGCCCCCTTTGAGGCGCTTTGCAGACCCTCCTCAGCATTGCCGGGTACGACCCTTCATCGGGCGCAGGTGTGACGGCTGACCTGATGGTGTTTGCCGCGCATGGGCTGTTTGGGACCTCCTGCATTACGGCGTTGACCGTGCAATCGACCGTTGGAGTGCGCCGCGTCATCCCGGTGAGCTCGTTAGTGGTGGGGGAGACGCTCGAGTGCCTGGAGGAGGACATGCCTCCGGCGGGAATCAAGATAGGGATGCTGGGCACGTCCGATAATGTGGCGGCAGTCTGCGGTTATCTGGAACGTCTTCGGGCGGCCGGGCGAACCGTTCCTATTATCGTCGATCCGGTTCTGCAGTCGAGCTCGGGCGCGGCCTTATTGGATGAAGCCGGAATCCGGCGGCTGTGTCCGGGACTTGTTGGCTTGGCAGATTGGGTGACTCCGAACACAGGGGAGCTAGAGCTGCTGAGCAAGACGGCTGTGCGAAATCAAGAGGACATGGAACAGGCAAGCCGCCTGCTGCAGGAGCAGGTGTTTGCGGCTACGGGACGGCGACCGGGAATTCTTGCCAAGGGCGGCCATATGGCCAAACCAGATGATTTTCTGCTGGATGAATCCGGCCGGGAGACGTGGCTCGCTGGCGAACGGGTACAGACCAGGTCCAGCCACGGCACAGGTTGTGCGTTGTCGAGTGCGTTCCTGAGCGAACTGGTGCTGGGGCGGAGCCCGGAGGAGGCTGCACACCGTGCGAAGAAATACGTAGCCGAGGCGCTTCAGACGGCGGTACCGCTCGGGCGTGGGAGCGGTCCCATCAACCACTTATGGAAGAGATTGCAAGTAAGAGATTCAGAATAAGGGTGGATGCCGCGGGTTCTGCTAGGCTGCTGGTATGGCGTTATCGGTCATTCTGAATGGACAACAGAGAGAGTTTGAACAGCTTGCAAGCGGCGCGTCGTTGGAGGCCTTGGTGCAGACGCTGGAGCTGAAAGCGGACCGCGTTGCGGTGGAACATAACGGCCAAATCGCGCAGCGCGGGAGCTGGTCGGAGCTTCCGGTGAACTCGGGCGATCGCCTGGAGATTGTGCATTTCGTGGGTGGGGGAACCGCGAACTAGCCAGCGCCGAGAGTGCCCATCCTCAGGCCAGCCGCCCACTGTACGTAATATCCGTTATCGGACGTACCGGATCTGACCAAGCCCCACCCGGCTCCCGGTCCTCTATGCCGTCAAGCGTTGGAGGCGGTGGA
>JAICMT010000128.1 GCA_025929125.1 Acidobacteriaceae bacterium
GGAGATGCTGCGCTGCGCAGACGCCAGCAGAATCTGGAACAGCACGCGTGCGTGCGTCGATCCGCCCATGGTCGGTGTGCTGTTGATGACCAGCGCGGCGGTAGAGCGGTCGGTTTCGGCGGGAGGCGCGGGCTGGAATTTGGGCAAGTAGGCCTCTCCTATCAGCAACTCGCCCGAGGTGGCCAACCAGTTCTCTGAGAAGGTGGCCTGCAGGTTGGAGACGCTGTCGCCTTCCACGCGGACCATGGTGTCGCGCCACACCGCGTGGCCGCGCACTCCGGTGTACCAGTGGTCGCCGATGCCCGCTCCGCCGATGAAGCCGATTCTTCCATCTACGATCAGCAGCTCGCGGTGGGTGCGGTTGTCCAGCTTCATCAGCCGGTACCACGCCGGAGAGTTGTACCAGGTCACGCGCCCTCCGGCCTCCAGCAGCGGGCGAAAGAAGCTGCGGGTTGCACCGATGCTGCCGAAGGCGTCCAGCACCAGATTCACCTTCACCCCGGCGCGCGCGCGTTCCGTCATCGCGTCCAGATACATGTGGCCGATTTTGCTCTTCTGGAAGATGTAGGCCTCCAGATTTACGCTGCGGGTGGCTTGTCGGATGGCCTCAAGCTCGGCGGGATAGAAGTTCGGTCCATTGGGGAGCACCTCGAAGATGCCGTGCCGGTTGATCTTGGCATCGGCAAGCGCCTCCAAAAGACAGAGGAAGTCTTCACTGTCGTTGGCAGGCAGTTCTTCCCGGCGCCCGATCTCGTACGCCGGCATCGGGCCGAACATCCCGGCAAGGATGGCCGCGGTAATTAACCCCAGCGCGATGCCGCCGAGCACAACCAGACTGGTGTGAACTTCGATCAGCAAGAGTGGAAGCACGCAGAACAAGGTCGATCCCTCCGCAAACTGGCCCGCGCCTACGGCCTGCCGCCACCATGGGCAATGCCCGCGTGCCAGCATTTTAGATGCGGACGCGGGCCCATGTATGCCGAAGGAGTTCTATTGCCCGGTGGAACCGAATCCACCGGCACCGCGCGCCGACTGGCTGAGCTCGGAGACCTCCTCGAACGCGGCCTCGATGCGCTCCACAATGCGGAGCTGGGCGATGCGGTCGCCGGGCCGCACGTCCACCGACGACGGCGTGAGGTTCGTCAGCACGATGCGGAGCTCGCCGCGATAGCCAGGGTCAATGACGCCGGCCAGCGTAGTGATGCCGCGCAGGGCCAGGCCGGAGCGGTCTTCGATCAGCGCACCGTGTGTGGCAGCGAACCCAAGCGCAATCCCGGTGGGCACCGCGGCCGTGCTGCCGGACTCGCCTGCAGGCGCAAGCGTGACGGACTCCGAGGCGTAGAGATCGGCGGCGAGATCGCCGAACGGACCGGTATGGGCATAGCGCGGCAGCTGTGCCGTGGCGGTGAGCTTCTTCACTTGAATGGGAACCATCTGGTCCGATTTTACGGGGAGGATGTGGCGAGAGTGACGGCATTTCTCAGTTGTTATGCTTCTATATCGAGCCACGCGGGTCCCCACACTATGAGCATTCGTTTAGTTCTCGGTCTGATTTCATTCTGCTTCGCTCTGACTGGAATATTCTTAGCGAACATCTTCCTGACGATGATGATCGGAGAGATTAACCGTAAGAGAAATGACACCGACCTCGTGTCTTACTTCGGATTTAATTTCGCCAAGATGAGGCGGATTTTCATCGAATACCGTTTGGCGTATCCGCAAGGGCTCAAAGACACTTATTCGTTGACGGCCTTCGCGGTCGGAATGGCCGGCTTAATCGGAGTGGCCGCGTGTCTCGGATTCTTTGGGTGAGATGAACGCACTGATGCGCGCGGGAACCGCGGCGGTAACTTGCCGGTCAGCGGGAGATGACGCCCAGCGTGATGCGGGTGCCGCTTTCGAGCACGATGTTGTGGCCCATCGCGGTGAGCACGCCGGAGGCGTCGGGGGCTCCGTCGCGCCGGAGCATGACTCCGGGAATCCCGGTCGTGCGCGCGCGGCCGGAGACGTTCTCGCCGGCGCTGACGACCGGCCGCACCTGCCTCGCAGGAGCGGCGACCACGCCAAGATTATCCATCGGGCGGCTGGTGATGGGAACGCCGCCGAGAGGACTATTCATGCCGGAATCGTCGCCGCCATAGACGCCGCCCTCCTGGCCGGGCCGGAGGACACCGCCCTGATTCGTCCCGGTGGGGATGGAGCCTGAGCCCATGGGGCCTGCGCCGGTGGGATCGATGCTGGTGCGGGTGCCGACACCGGTGGTTCCCGGTCCGGCGATGCTGCCGCTGGACGCGGGAGCTATGCCGACGTCATCGCCGGAAGGAAGCGGCATGGCCATGGGACTGGGTTGATCGGCGGTGGAACGTGCACCGGGTGGAGGAGTCAGCATCTGGATGACGCTGCGGACCAGCAGGATTCGGCCTTGCAGATCGGCGCGATCGAGAGTGAGCACGAGCAGTGCGCCGCCCTGTTGAGCGCCCTGCGCCTGCGACATGGTGACGGTGCCGAGCAGGCGTGCGCCCTTGGGCAGACTGGTGCCATCGGCGAGTCGTGCGTCTTCGAGCAGGCGAACGGCAATCTCCTGGCCCGGCTTCGCGGTGCGGCTGTCGATCTTGCCGGTGAGTTCCGCATGCACGGTGGTCAGATAGCGATCGGTGACGGCGCGCTCGTTGGCACTGGGTGCGGCGACCTGAGCGTGAGCTGCGGTGGGCATGAGAAGTGCGCTGACCGCCGCTGCAAGAAGAATTCCGCTGCGCGTTGCAGTGTTGTGTTGATGGCTCATGCGAAAGGTCCTCCTCTTGTTCGCGCCGCTTTGACTGCAGGTGCGGGCGCGCCCGGGGTGCGTTCGATATGACTCCTCTCGACGGAGATTAGGCAAGAGCAAACTTGTTTTGCTTGCGCGGATGCGTGCGTATTCAAGGCGCGCATCGAAGACAAGTGTCAGCTGAGAAGGAAATCGAAGCGACGTGCTGCGAGGGCCGCTGCAGGCGCAGTTCAACTGCAGGCAAGCGGCGGGGATTTATGTCCGGTTAAAAACCGTCGTCGGTCGATAATCGGATATAGCTCAAAGAAAATCGGTTGCGTCGGGCCTCATGCACTTTCGTCGAGTGTTTTTCGACTGCTATACTCGACACCTGCAAGACCTAAGTAAGCGTGATTTGCAACCAGTCCGTTGGAACGGACCGGCGTTTCTCCTGCCCGAGCCAATTACGGTCGCGGGTCGTACCAGGAATTTCGTCGAGCTTGCGCTGCTGCGGAAGCCTTCTGGGCCGAAGCGAGTGTAAAGGCAAACCGGCTCGAGTAAGGCACATCTGATCTCGCTCAAGAGGAAACAGGAACGCACTCATGGCGCAAGTTTTTGACCGCAGTTCGAACGCGCTGGCCCGGGCAAGCCTTGTATTGACGGGCCTGATCGTTATCGCGCTCGGGGTTACGCTGGACCAGTTGCAACGTTCTCCGTGGGTGACCCGGCAGGGACAGCGGGCCGACCAGCCGATTCCGTTCAGCCATCAGCACCACGTAGAGGGGCTCGGCATTCAGTGCCAGTACTGCCACACCTCGGTCGAGGTATCAAGCTACGCGGGCATTCCTCCCACCAAGACCTGCATCAACTGCCACTCGCAGATCTGGACCAACGCTCCGCTGCTGGAGCCGGTGCGGCAGAGTTGGGCAACGGGCGCGTCGATCCCCTGGATCCGCATCCATGACCTGCCCGACTATGTTTATTTCAATCACTCCATCCACGTGAACAAGGGCATCGGCTGCTCCAGTTGCCACGGCCGTGTGGATGAGATGCCGCTGATGTATCAGCAGAACTCGCTGCAGATGGAGTGGTGCCTCAACTGCCATCGCAATCCAACAGGCAACATCCGGCCGACCAGTGAGATTTACAACATGGCCTGGGAAGGCGCTTCGAGCGGCCATCCGGTCTGGTGCGCTCCTACGGGCAAGGCGGCGGACGGCAAGATTCCGACCGCTGAGAACGTCGTCTGCACCACCACCGACCCGAAGGTGAACAGCGACGGTAGCGCGAATGTTGCCATGCTGCAGACGCCGGCACCGATGGCTCCGCTGGCGCGGCCGCAGTCCGGGGATCACATGGAGCCGACTTCCAAGATGGACAGCGGTACGACGACGACGAATGGCGCTCCGCTGGGCGAGACCCCCGCTGCCAATTACAAGAAGTTCACCAATCAGGCGGAGCTGGGCCGGTTCCTGATGGCGCAGTACCACATACGGACCGCCAACGAACTGGCGAGCTGCGAGACATGCCACCGATGAGAGAGACAGAGAACAGGGAACAGGAAGCAGTGAACAGCATTCCGCAAGGCGCTCAGATCGTGACCGAGATCGCCGCTGCCAAGCCGCGGCTCTCGCTAGCCGCGGTGCGGGCGAAGCTGGACGGTAAGAGCGGCAAGCGCTACTGGCAGAGCCTGGATGAGCTGGCGGAGACGCCGGGCTTCGTCGAGATGCTGGAAGAGGAATTTCCCCGGCAGGCTGGGGCAGCGCCCAACGAGTGGGTGGATGCGGTAAGCCGACGCGGATTCCTGAAGGTGATGGGCGCATCGCTGGCGCTGGCCGGCATGGCGGGCTGCACCAAGCAGCCGGACGAGCCGATCATGCCCTACGTAAAGCAGCCCGAGGACCTGGTGTTGGGCAAGCCGATGTACTTCGCGTCGGCATTCCCGTTCCCCACCGGAGCCATTCCGGTGCTGGTGAAGTCCGATGCCTTCCGCCCCATCAAGGTGGACGGAAACCCGGACCACCCGATGGCCCGGGGCAAGTCGGATGCCATTGTGCAGGCCACGCTGCTGGAGCTCTACGATCCGGACCGTTCCAAGGAAGTGAAATTCCGCGGCGAGAACAGCGAATTTGGCGAGTTCCAGCGCGCCTTCACCGCGGCAGTCAACCAGACGCAAGGCGGCCAGGGCATTTACTTCCTGTCGGAGACGATTACCTCGCCAACGCTGGCGGCGCAGTGGAAACAGGTGCAGCAGAAGTTTCCGCAGGCGAAGCTGGTGCAGTGGGATCCGGTCAATCGTGACTCGGCTATGGCGGCTTCGAAGGCGCACTTCGGTTCGTACACCGACGCGCAATACAAGCTTGAGAACGCGGACATCATTCTGTCGCTCGACTCGGATTTTCTGGGCGGCATTCAGTTCCCGGGCTTCCTGCCCATGGCGGCAGCCTACGCGGCGCGGCATCGCTATAACCCGGAGGACGCGAGTGCGGTGATGAACCGCATGTACGCGGTGGAGACCATGCCCACCGTGACCGGCTTCAAGGCCGAGCACAGGCTGGCGCTGAAGCCCAGTGAGGTGGTGGCGTTCGCGCAGGCGCTGGCTGGCGGAGGCCAGTTCCAGTCGTCGTCGAACCCCGATGCGGCAAAATTCATGGCCGCACTCTCGGCGGACCTGAAGAAGGCCGGCGGACGTTGCGTTGTGATCCCGGGCGAGCAGGCCCCGCCGGCCGTGCATTTGGCGGCGTTCCAGCTGAATCAGGCGCTCGGAGCAGTGGGCAAGACGGTGGTCTATGGCGACACCGTGAACCCGATGCCAAGTGAGCAGACGGCGGACCTGAAGTCTTTGGTTGCCGACATGAACGCGGGCAAGGTGCAGTGGCTGGTGGTGCTGGGTGGGAACCC
>JAICMT010000298.1 GCA_025929125.1 Acidobacteriaceae bacterium
CCAATGGTCGCGATTGTTGTCCTGCTGCAGTACCGTCACGGACTTTACTGCCGGCCGCCAGTCATCCCCATGCGCCACATCCGCAATCAGGGAGAAGACCTTCTGCTGAGGAGCCTCAATGACGCTGGAGACGGTCACGGAGTGATTGACTGGCTCTCTCGCCCCCACGGCGTAGGTTGCGATGCCGCCGGCGATCAGAAGAACGACGACAATGAGCGCGGCTTTTTTCATCGATCCTCCCTGAATTCGTTCGCGACGCCTCAGCTTAAACCAGAAGTGCGGTTGAAAGGAAGAGGCTCAATGACCGCGACGCTCGGCAGCAATCTTCCGCTGTCCGTTCTACAATCTGAGAAACCGCAGCTCACTGGAGAATACCCATGTCCGACTCCTCCGCCAATTTCTTCTCAGCGCTCGATCGTCGCATTGAGCGTTACGACCTCCTCCAGCACGCGTACTATCAGGCCTGGTCCAACGGCGAGCTGACGCGCGAGGACCTGCGCGAGTATGCGTCCGAGTACTGGCACCACGTATCGGCGTTTCCGGCGTATCTGAGCGCGCTGCACTCGCAGCTTCCGGATGGAAAACTGCGCCGCACGGTGCTCGAAAATTTGATGGACGAAGAGGGGCTTCAGGAGGGCGCGCCGCATAGCGATCTCTGGATGGATTTCGCCGCCGGCATGGGAGCAAAGGAAGAAACGGTGCGCAGCCGAAAGCTCGATCCGAAGACCGTAGCTCTGCTCGACCACTATCGAGCTGCGATGGGCAACTCTCCTGCAGAAGCTCTCGCTGCACTGTATGCCTACGAGTCGCGCGTGCCCGCCATCGCCAAGACCAAGGCTGAGGGCCTGGAGCAGCACTACGGCGCGGATGCACAGACCCGTCGCTACTTCACGGTCCATACCACCGCCGACGTTCACCATGCACGGGTGTGGCACGACCTGTTGTCGGCCGAGCTCGCATCGCATCCCGAGCAGAGCGAAGCCGCGTTGCAGGCTGCTGAAGACGCCGCGCGCGCTTTGTGGAACACACTGGATGGGATCGAGGCGGGGCGGCAGGCCCGGCTCGCGGCTGCGGCGTAGCTGAGCGGCCTTTTGGAAACTGCGACGGGCGTGGTGGCTTTTGCGGTCACGCCCGTTCGCGATTTCGGATTACAACGCGGGTTGGAAGCGCGCCCGGATGGACTCGACCAGCGGCTCAAAGAAGCTCGCGCGATCCACTTTACCTGACGCGACCGCCGAGGCTCCGCCGGCAGTAATGAACGAGGCATCGGTGACGCCGAGAAATGCGAGCACCGTCCGCAGGTACGGCTCAACGAAATTCCACGACGCCATTGCGGTGCCCTGATCGTACCTGCCACCTGAACTGATGAGGATGGTTGCCTTTTTGCCCTTGAGCAGGCCTTCCGGCTTGCCGGTCGCGTAGGAGAAGGTCTTGTTGACACGCGCAATCTGATCGATCCACAACTTGAGCACGGAGGGAACCGAGAAGTTGTGCATGGGCACGCCAAAGACGTACTCGTCTGCACTGTTCAACTCGGCAATCAACTGCTCGGAGCGCCTGAGCAAATCGCGCTGTGCGGGAGTTTGCTGGGCCTCGGGAGTGTAGGCTGCGGCGATCCAGGCAGCGTCAATGGGCACGATGTCCGTTGCGTTTAGATCGCGGGTAATGACGCGGCCATCGTGATTGGCGCCCTTCCACATCTCCACGAACTCATGGGTCAACTGGCGCGAGACTGAGCCTTCGCCCAGCGGGCTGGAATCGACTTCAAGCAGGGTCTTGGACACGGTGAAAACCTCCGGGGGTGAACTTACGCAACGTATGATGTTTAAACGACTAGTGTCGATTCAGTCGATATGTGAGTCCTGGATTTTCTATGGATCGTCACATAACTGGCTTTCGTAAAATGGGCTGCTACTCAAGCGAACGGTGATCGATGCAGGAAGATCGAGAACAGAGTTGCGAACAGACCTTGGACCCACGCATCCGGCGCACCCGGCTGGCGCTGCAGCATGCCCTCGGCAGGCTGCTGGATAATAAGGAGTTCGACAAAATTTCGGTGCAGGACATCGCCGAGGCTGCTGCAGTCAACCGCGCCACCTTCTATGACCACTACGCCGACAAGTTTGCACTGCTGGAGTGCATGGTGGGCACCCGGTTCGCGGAGCTGCTGAGCGCTCGCGGTATCCAATTCAATGCGGGCTGCCCGATGGCGCTACGCGGGATCGTCACCGGGGTCTGCGACTACCTGGCGACGGCTCCGGGCGCGGAGTGTACCCGCCAGTTGCCGCATGTGGAGGCGGCGGTGATCGCAGTGGTGCGGAAGATGTTGATGGATGGACTGAACAAGCATCCGCAGGAACACCGCGCCGCACTGGAACAGGGCATACCGCCAGCCATGATCGTGGGCACGGCGGCCTGGGCGATCTACGGCGCGGCCAAGGAGTGGATGCGCAACCCCAAGCGCAGGCCGGTCGAAAAAGCTGTCGACGACGTGTTACGCCTGGTAGGACCGATGCTCGGCGTAGCCGCTGCGCTGGATGCCGTCCACTCGTGACATAGCGCGCCCGGGCAAAGTCACGCCGGTTTCAGGCGATGGCTGCATCGACCAAAAACTGCGCTTCCGTCTGGATTTGCTTGAGGTGCTCGGGACCCTTGAAACTCTCGGCGTAGATTTTGTAAACGTCTTCGGTGCCGGAGGGCCGCGCGGCGAACCAGCCGTTTTCGGTGGTCACCTTGAGCCCGCCGATCGAAGCATGGTTTCCCGGAGCTTCGGTGAGGATCGCGGTGATGGGTTCGCCAGCGAGAGTCTTTGCGGTCACCTGGGAGGGAGAGAGTTTGCCCAGCTTGGCTTTCTGCTCCTTGGTGGCTGCGGCATCGATTCGCTGATACACGGGGGATCCGTAGCGCGCGGTGAGCTCCCCATAGAGCTGACCGGGGTCCTTGCCGGTGACGCCGGTCATCTCAGCAGCAAGAAGCCCCATGATCAGGCCATCCTTATCTGTGGACCACACCTGGCCATTGCGACGCAGAAAGCTTGCGCCGGCCGACTCTTCGCCGACGAAGCCCAGAGTGCCTGCGACCAGGCCATCGACGAACCACTTGAAGCCGACCGGAACCTCCAGCATGGGCCGGTTGAGTCCTTTGGCAACTCGGTCAATGATCGACGATGAGACGAGGGTCTTGCCGATGCCGACCTGTGCCGACCACTGCGGGCGATGGGTGAACAGGTACTGGATCGAGACGGCAAGATAGTGGTTGGGGTTGAGCAGCCCGGTGGAGCGGGTGACGATCCCGTGCCGGTCGTGATCGGTGTCGCAGGCCCAGGCCACGTCGAACCGATCCTTCTTGGCGATCATGCTGGCCATTGCGTAGGGGCTGGAGCAGTCCATGCGGATGCGCGAATCCCAGTCGAGAGTCATGAAGCGGAAGGTCGGGTCGACGTAGGGG
>JAICMT010000008.1 GCA_025929125.1 Acidobacteriaceae bacterium
CGGTCCCCTGTGCCTATCTTCGAAAAACAACATACCTGCAACCCGACACCTTCGTCGAGAGAGGACGGCGGATTTCAACCGTTATCGCGCCGGATACACCTTGTAGACCTCAAGGCCCTGCGACGGATAGAGGAAAAGAGGAACATAGACGCGTCCTCGAAGCCAGGGTTCGAGCGTAGTGGTCTCACGGGAGGGAACGACCAGCAGGTGTTCTTCACGCGGCACTCCAGCGCGTGCGTAGTCGACGGGCTCTCGGTTGCGGTAGAAGGCGAGTCCGTAGACCAGATCGCGCCGGACGTCATGCACCGCGATGGTCTGCACGTTGGGTGCCTGCTGCGCCATTCTGTGCGCCAGCGGACGAGCCGAGTAGTTCAGATCGAGCTCACCGCCGTGAAAGCCGAGCAGAAACACCATCTCCGCCAGGATGGGAAACAGCGTCGCATTGCGCACATGCGAGATGCCGCCGATACGCATGGTATGAGCTACGGCGAACAGCACCAGCAGTGCGGCAGCCGAGGCACTCATCAGCCATCCACGAGGGGGCACCAGCGTGTCGTAGGTCATATGCTGGGGAGCAAGCACCACGACGAATGCCACCACGGCGCATAGTGCCGCATGCGACCAGCGGAGCCAGTTTGGCAGGCCGTGGCGGCGGATGCGGTTGAGGTAGTCGCCGGTAAGGATGGTGATGGGTGGGATCGCCGGGAGAATGTAACCCGGGAGCTTGGATTTTGAGAAGCTGAAGAAGACGATCGGGAACAGCGCCCAGAGTACGAGAAATTCTGGGAAGGCATCTCCGGCGCGCTGATGCCCCAGGTAGCGCTTGGGGTTCACGCGCACTTTCCACTCCGCGATGGAGGTGTTGAGCGCCTGCACAACCGCGCGGACGGCGATAACAGTCCATGGCAGCAGGCCGATCAGCAGGACCGCCAGGTAATACCAACTGGGCTGCTCGTGCTGATACAGGTCGGTGCTGAAGCGCTTCAGGTTATGGTTGAGGATAAACTCGCGGAGGAAGCTGGGGTTCTCGCGCTGGACCGCCACGTACCAGGGCAGAACCATCACCAAAAAGAGCAGCACTCCGGGCCACCAGATGGTTCGGCGGATAGCCGACCACTCCCGCCGCAGCCCAAGGAAGAGCAGAATGATGCCAAGTCCCAGGAAGGGTGCTACCGGTCCTTTGGCCAGGGTGGCGGCGGCGCCGAAAAAATAGAGATCAAAAAGCCAGAATTTCTTGCCGGTCTCATACCAGGCGTACCAGCCGAGCATGCCGATGCAGAAAGGTGCTGCAAGCTGCATGTCGGTGGATGCCCCGCGGGCGAAGCCGATGATGGCAACCGAGGAGGCGGTGATCAGCGCTGCATCCAGCTGTCCTCCAGGGCGGAAGCGCCGCATGTGGAGGAAGATCATGAAGATCAGCAGGAAGGCTCCGGTGGCGGAGGGCAGCCGCGCGGACCAGTCGGAGACGCCGAACTCTTTGAAGAATCCCATGGCCCGCCAGTAATAGAGCGCGGGCTTCTCCAGCCAGGGATGGCCGTAGAGGATGGGAGTAACTGTGCCGGCGTCGAGGCAGCGGACTGACGCGCGGATGTCCTGTGGCCGGGGGCTGTGCGGGATCAGATGTGCGTTGTATTCGCGGCAGGTCTCCACATGGCGGTCGAGCATTTCGCGAGCGATCTGAGCGTAGCGAGGTTCATCCGCGCCGACCAGCCCAATCTGATCTCCGCCAAAAATGGGCACCAGGCCGTAGAACAGGAGGAAGCTGGTGGCCACGAACAAGACAACGAACTCCCAAGGCGAGTGACCGAAGAAGCTTTCGACATGTCTACGGAGCCACAGGATCAGCCGGTGCTCAGGCCGGATCTCCGGGACTGCGGGTTGTTCTAAGCCGGTCGAAGTTGCCATAGAAGCGCTGGGTGTACCCGGGCCCTGGCGGCCAGACAAGGCTACCAGAGTCGGTTAGTTGAGCCTGCTGCGTGGGCTCAGCGCGGAGACCCGGGTGAGGCCGATTCGGGCGGGGTGGATTCGGAAGCAGCCGCGGCAGCTTCGCGGCGCTCCCGCTTGCGGATACGGCCGAGCAGTTCATCCATACGGCCGGTCATCTTCTGGGAGCGGTCGATGACGAAGGTGAGCTCGGGAACGTGGCGGACGCCCATGCGATCGCGCAGCTCGGACCGGATGTAGCCACGGGCGGCCATAAGGGCTGCAAGAGTGGATGCCTCCTCGGCCTCGCTGCCGTGGACGGCGACGTAGATACGGGCGCTCTTGCCGCCGGGAGCCAATACCACGTCGCTGACGTAGCTGGGCGCAATGCGAGGATCGGTGAGTTCGCCTTCGAGCATGGCCCCGATCTCAATGGAGAAGGTGCCGGCGACGCGGTCACGGTGATGATTTCTGGCTCGGTTCTCAGGCATGGCGCACAATGGATGCACTTTCTGCAAACACTCAAGGATACCAAATTGACGGAGGCTCTGTCTGAGCGGGCCTTCGTCGACTTGCCTTCAGAACTCGACTTGTTCGACATAAGAATCGATGACTTCGGCGCTCAGCGACTCCGCGAGCCGGTGGACCGATTTATCGATCTCCTGCATCTGCCCAGCCAGATAGCTCGCGGAACTGGAGAGAGCGACGATCCCAAGGACGGCGCGGTTCCAAAGACTGGCATCGTCGAGCTCGGCGACGGAGACATTGAAGTTGTGGCGGAGCTTGTCTTTGAGCGAGCGCACGACCTGACGGCGGTCCTTGAGCGACAGGGCGTGCGAAATGGAGATTTCCACGGTTAATTTGGCGACGGGCATGCAGAATTCAGCTCAGGCCGTGGGTGGCAAGGGTGGCGGATATGCGGGCGCGTAGACGTTGAGTACCGGAGCCGAAGGAGGGGGCGTGGAGCCATCGAGCAGGTCTCCCAGCACTGGATAGCGTCCCCCAAGGAAGTAGAGGGCGTAGGCGTCCATCCAGGTGATCACTATGCCCACTGGAAAGATCATGGTATACATCGCAAACCCATACCAGGCGATGGCCAGCAGCACACCCAGGATGGTGAGCAGAATAGCCGGAACACCCGCCATATGCAGGGCGAACCCGACCGCCAGAACGACGCCGCCGACCAGCAGTGAAACGATAAGAAACGCGATCTCCCAGGCGATAATGGCGGCGAAATATCCGACCAGCCCAAGGACGGTTTTGAGCAGAACGTATAGAGCGAATTCACCCGGCTCCTGCTGAATCAGGAGACCCATGCGGCGGAAGGCTTCACTGAGCGCCGTGTTCTCTAATGCGAGGGACGGGAGAACGAAATCTCCCAGAAGGCCGAAGATCAGCATCCCCATCCCGAACAGCAGCACCACCAATCCGTAGCCGGTATAGAAGATGGCCATCGTGTGAGCGAATTCAGGGGCTGATGCGCTGGCGTGAGCGGACTTCATGTGGCTCAGCATGGGGATCACGTTGCGCAGCCATGCGATGACCGGCACCGCGGTGATCGCTGTAAAGATTGAGCCGGTCGCGATTTTGAAGAATGTCCAGCGGAGTGCTGGCTCTCGGTATTTACGCCATGCGGGGGTGACGAACTCACCGCGGTTCGCGAGCATGTCGAAATAAGCGAACTGAAGACGCGAGCAAAGGTGAAAGACCCAGGTGAAGAGAACCAGAAAAGCCGCAATGAACAGGACGATGAGAGCGATGACGAGAGAGCGGGAACGGCCCAGCGTCGGAATAAGCGCCAGGTACAGGAGCGGTACCGGAAAGTACAGGGAGCCGAAGCGGCAGGCATAGGAGGCGGCGCACAGCTTCCAGGTCCGACCTTTGCGAAACGGAGAGAAGAGGAAGATCTTGGTTCGGTCGATGGCGGGCTGGATGCACTCGGTCGCGCTGAGGGGTCGCATGGCTGGCTCGGGAGGAGCCTAGCACAGCTGCAGAACGTCGCCAGAAAATATTCTCCCGGCCCGCCGAAGCCCACTGGAAGAAAAAGAAGTGTCAAGCGTGGTTCCTTTCCGCAGGGGTTACTAGGTACTAACAGGGTGGGGTGTCAGAATGAGCACTGTCGGAAGTGATTCGTGCCAGCGCAGGCCTTCCACAAGGGCGGGACGGGCGCGCAGAAGCGGGCTCCGGCACGGTATTTCGGGTTATCGGACATTTTTGAGATGGGGGAACAAGGGAGCATGCCGGATCGGGACGATCTCCGCATTCAGTACGGCGACGAGTCAACGCGCGGCGCACGCATCAAGGTAATTGGCGTGGGCGGAGGCGGCAATAATGCGGTGAACCGCATGATTGCGGCGAGCGTGGAGGGGGTTGAGTTCATCTCGGCGAATACGGACGTCCAGGCGCTGCAGATGTCGCAGGCTCCGGTTAAGCTGCAGCTTGGAGTGAAGCTGACATCAGGCCTGGGTGCCGGCGCGAATCCAGATGTGGGGCGGCGGGCAGCGCTGGAGGATTCGGACAAAATCATCGAAGCGCTGGAAGGCGCGGACATGGTGTTCGTGACAGCCGGGCTGGGCGGCGGGACGGGAACGGGTGCGGCTCCGGTAATTGCCAGCCTGGCGAGCGAGATGGGCGCGTTGACGGTCGCGGTGGTGACTCGACCGTTCGCGTTTGAAGGCAAGCGGCGCATGATGCAGGCCGAGCGCGGGATGCAGGAACTGCTGGAGTCCGTGGACACACTGATCGTGATTCCGAACGAAAAGCTGCTGGCCGTGGCGAAGGACGCCGGTTTCTTCGAGAGTTTCCGGATTGCGGACGATGTGCTGCGCCAGGGCGTGCAAGGCATCTCCGACATCATCACGATTCCAGGCGTGATTAACCGCGACTTCGCCGATGTGAAAACGACGATGGCCGGCATGGGCTATGCAGTGATGGGCACCGCGATGGGGAAGGGCAGCACTCGAGCGGTGGACGCTGCGATTGCGGCGATGGCGAGCCCTTTACTCGAAGCAGGTGCGATTGACGGCGCGCGCGGCATCCTGATCAACATCACGGGTTCGAGCAGCCTGAAGTTAAGCGAGGTGAACGAGGCCTCGACGATCATCCAGAACGCAGCACACGAGGACTGCAACATCATCTTCGGGGCGGTTCAGGACGAGCGCATGGGTGACGAAGTGAAGATCACTGTCATTGCCACGGGTTTCAAGCAGGATATGCCGGAGCGGCGAGCACGGATGCTGGCGGAGTCGGAAGTCTCGGGTGCCGGGTACGAGGTTCCAATTCGGGCGCGGAGTGGACCCAGGACGGCGGAGCCGGTGGCGCGGTTCGCGAGTGAAGAGCGCGAAATCGCTGAGGAGCACCAGATCGCTCCGGGCCGGGTCGAGGCGCTTGCGGCGGCCGTCCGGGAGTTGGACGCGCAGCTGGAACTCCAGCCGGATGACGAAGAGGCCCCGGAGATGACGGCTGAGGAAAAAGCAGCCGCTGCGCATGAGCCGGAGCTGGTTCCAGTGCCCGCCTCCGTTTTCGACGACGACTTCTTCCGCGCCCACCAGGAACCCGCGGCGACGCTACGGCGCGAATCTGAGCCGGCGACCCCGGAAGCTCGGATGTTTGCCGGAGCGGCGGTGAGCGGAGAGACCGTGGACACGGATGAGCTGGATATTCCTGCTTTCCTCCGGCGTGGTCACTGAGTCTTGTCGGGAGGGAGTTTTTCGGGTCCCAGAGAGGGCGATTTCTCGTGCCGAACAGGCTCCAAGCGTTTTAGAATCGTTCTTACGCGGTGCTTGGAATGGGTGGCTGTGGGGGCGGTAGGGTTACGTCCGGTAGCGGCGGTACAGAGAAGATTTTCCGGTGCGTACCACCTGCGAGGAATAGTCAGCCGGAGTGTAGAAGCATCGAATATACATACTGGATCTTGCCGGGGGAACCCGCTGGGAGGTCCGAACGGAGTTGTTGTTACCTCAGCAAGGTGAAGGAAACGGCAAACAGGTAAAGGCACGGACGAGCAGGACAATCGCAAGACCGACAGAACCTTGGGAGAAGTAGCATGGGCCGGAGTTTCACCTGGAAGACTGTACGACTTATTTGCCTTGGAATTGCACTGGTTTGGATAGTCTCCTCGAGAGCCGAGGCGGCAACGCGGACCAGTGTAGTTGCGCATCGAACAGCCTCACATAGGACGCCCAGCGCTTCACTGGCCCGGCACCGGAATGCGCGACCACACGGTGACGTGGTGAGTGGCGTACGGGTTTCCGCCAGCAGAATCAAGCGCGGTGGTGTGCGGGCGGTGCGTGTGGTAAGACGGGGCCGCCGAGTCCGATATACGGAGCACTTTACGGCGAACTCTTTCGCCGAGAACCTTACCTCGGGCGACGTGACCGCGGGCGAAGACCCGGTGGTCCGTGCGGCAGCCGTGGAAGCATTGGGTAACATGAACGGCACGGCCGTGGCGATTGACCCTTCGAGCGGTCGAATCCTGGCGATGGTGAACCAGAAGCTCGCTCTTTCGAGCGGCGCGGAGCCGTGTTCAACCATCAAGCTGATGGTTTCGCTGGCGGCGCTGGACGAGGGGCTGATCAATAAGGACACTCCGGTCAACTTGGGCGGCCACTACACGATGACGCTGACCAAGGCCCTGGCACTCTCGATCAACCCGTATTTTGAACAACTTGGCCGAATGCTTGGTTTTGAACGGGTGAAGCACTATGCAAACCAGTTCGGATTGGGTGAGCTGGCGGGATACAACATTGAAGGCGAGCAGCTGGGAGTCTATCCGGACCAGCCTCTGCCGGAGTCGAAGGGCGGCGTGGGCCGCATGTGTTCCTTCGGCGAGAGCATCTCCATGACACCGTTGCAGCTGGGGGCGCTGACCTCGGCGATTGCGAACGGCGGAACCCTCTACTATCTGCAGCATCCCGAGTCGCCGGAAGAAGTGGCAAACTTTACGCCGAAGGTGAAGCGGATTCTGGATATCGCACCGTTGATTCCGGAGATGCGCGACGGCATGATGGGTGCGGTTGACTATGGGACGGCCCGTTCGCTGAAGGTCAATTTCCACGAATTCCCAGTGCTTGGCAAGACCGGCACGTGCTCCAACAACGGAACCCGGTTCGGCTGGTTCGCCTCCTATGCAGAGACGCCCGCCGGCCGAATTGTGACGGTATTTTTCCTGGAGGGCGGTCGCCCGACCTTTGGACCGAAGGCCGCCGAACTGACTGGCGTGTTCTACCGTGGTCTGGCGAGCCGAAATTACTTCCAGCCCAGGGGCCCACAGGTGGCGGATGCCGGATTTGCCACCGTCCGAACGGCGAATTAGAGCGAAACGAAGCAACGACGAGGCGGAACCTGTTGAGGTTCCGCTTCATCGTTTAACCTGATTTCGATTTTTCTTCGCCACAAGCGAGATTAGTGCTAGAATCCGGTCTGAATTACCCGTTTCGAGGAGAAATATAGCGTGGCAGATGACCGGAATCGTGCAATAGAGGCAGCTCTCTCTTCGTTGGAAAAGCAGTTTGGCAAGGGCTCGGTCATGCGGCTGGGATCCAAAGAGGCGGTGGTCCCGATTGCGGTGATCTCCACGGGGTCGATCTCATTCGATGCTGCGCTGGGAGTCGGCGGCGTACCTCGCGGGCGTGTGATCGAGATCTTCGGGCCGGAGTCTTCGGGCAAGACGACGGTGACGCTGCAGATTATTGCGGAAGCGCAGAAGGCCGGCGGCCTGGCAGCTTTTGTGGACGCTGAGCACGCGCTCGACCCTGGATACGCGCAGAAGCTGGGTGTCGATGTCGACAATCTCCTGGTCTCCCAGCCGGATTATGGCGAGCAGGCGCTGGAAATTGTGGAGGCGCTGGTTCGGTCGAATGCCATTGACGTGCTGGTGGTGGACTCGGTGGCTGCGCTGGTGCCCAAGGCGGAACTCGACGGAGAGATGGGCGAGGCTCAGATGGGCCTGCAGGCGCGGCTGATGAGCCAGGCGCTGCGGAAGCTGACGGGCGCGGTGTCGAAATCGCGGACCTGCCTGATCTTCATCAACCAGATCCGGGAGAAGATTGGTGTAATGTTCGGGAATCCGGAGACGACAACGGGCGGCAAGGCCCTGAAGTTCTACTCGTCGATGCGAATTGACATCCGGCGCATTGGCGCGGTGAAGGAGGGCGACGTGGTGGTCGGCTCCCGTACCAAGGTCAAGGTGGTGAAGAACAAGGTGGCCGCGCCATTTCGCGATGCCGAGTTCGACATTCTCTACGGCGAGGGCATATCGCGCGAGGGCGACGCTCTCGACCTGGGAGTGACCAACGGGATCGTGGACAAGAGCGGCGCCTGGTACAGCTTCCAGGGCGAGCGCATTGGACAAGGTCGCGAGAACGTCCGCGGCTTTTTGAAGGAGCACCGGGACATTTACCAGAAGATCGATTCAGAGATACGGAAAAAGATGGGTATCGGGGGAGGCGTGGTGCCAGCCGAGATCCCGGCTTCGCCCACCAACGGCGCAGCGGTGGCTCAGGAGGCCGTGAAAGGCCGCAAGTAGGAATCGACGAACTTCAAAACAGATGGCGCCGGTTTGATGCCGGCGCCATTGCTTTTCATCGAGGTCACGATTTCAGCGGCGCACCGGGTGAGATGACGACCCGGCCGGCGGTCGCGTTGAGCACCTCCAGGAAGGCCACGAAGAGGGCATCGAGCCCGGTGAGCAGTCCGAACAAACCCCCGAGGCGGCTGAAGGGCAGCGAACCGAGAGAGTAGTGGAAGTCCCCCAGCGCGAGCAGGAAGAAAGTAATGGTGAGGAGCAGGAAGATACTCCACACGGCCTTGGAGAGCCGGAAGGTGACGATCCAGAGCAGGCCGGTGTAGATGCCCCACATCAGCAGAATGAATCCGCCGGCAGCAGGCGGCGGAACCTTCAGCCAGCCGGCTCCGATACTCCACTGCAGCAGCGCGAACCACCACCAGAACATGGCGTAAGAGGTGAACGCAACCATGCCGAAGGTGTTGCCTGTTTTGAACTCGCAGATGCCGGCGACCAGTTGGGCGAGACCTCCAAAGGCGAAAGCGAGTGGCACAACCGCAGGAACCGCCTCAGGCGGAAGCCAGCCGGCGTTGATCGCGCTGAGCACAACGGTGGTCAGTCCGAAGGCTGCAAGTCCCAGTGGCGCAGGGTTGGCGTAGCGGGGTGCTGCATAGGCGAGTTCAGCAGGCTGGGTGACGAGGTCGGGCATCGGGCGGGATCTCCTGGATGTCAGAGTGCGCACCCATAATACGGGAAGCGAAGCAGAAGATCGTGACAGGAAGGAACATTCCCGCGACAAGAGGTATCCGGAACCGGATACCTCTTTGTAATAGCTTGGACGTGAGTCGTGATAACGAGTGTCAGAGTCCCGGCGGCGGTCCTGGAGGGCCGGGTTGACCATCGCGCCGGTTGCCGGTCCCGCCGTTCGGTCGCATGTGGCCGCCAGACCCTTCCTGGCGATGGAACTCGCGGTGCTCGTGCCGCTGGTTAAGCGTGGTCCACTGATCGGGCGTCAAGACGGCGCGAATACCCAGCAGCATTCCGGCGCTTGCAACCTCGAGATCGGCGCGTGCGCGGGCGACCTTTTCGATCTGGGCCCGAGCTTTGCCCATATCCAGGGGATTTGCGCTGAGCAGAGGCTCCAGCACAATCTCCTGCTTCTCCACATTGGCGCGAAGATCGATCAATTGCAGCCTGCTCTGCTCGAACACCGTATCCATACGCTTGATCTGGTCGGCGGTGAGATTGAGCTGCTGGGCCAGAGCCGCGTCGTGCCACCACTTACGTTCCATGCCAAAGCCCAGCAGTCCGGTGCGCGTCCCGTGATCGTGCATCATCGGATCCATCGAGCTACGGCCCTGCATCATGAGGCGTGGCGGTAGGGGAGCGTGGGCTGTTGCGGGAGCACTGTCCGGTGAAACAGGTGCTGGCGCGGTGGTTGTTTGCTGGCCGAGGGTGAATGAGCTCGAGAAAGTAACCAAGGCGATGGGAAGCAAGGTCTTGCTAAGGGTGCGTAGATTCATGGTCAGTTCGTCCTTTGGTTTGCAATCTGAGACGGCTGAGAGGCGCTGCCGCTCGGGTCTGCGAGGGCGTCCAGGGGACTCGGGACAGACTCGGAGAGCTCGCGGCTCACTCCGTCGAGCAGTGCCTGGTCGGAATCCGATGCAGGATGCGGGGAGACGGCTGCAACGGTTTGCTGTGCCGCTGGCGGCTGGGACTGGCGGAGAACCATCTGCAGCGGCAGGACAATGGCGAGCAGTGCCGCCGCAGCTGCGGCCGTCCAGAAAACCGGCGGAAAGCTGAACCCACGCACGGGTGGCTGCCAAGCGGGCACTCGATGCTGCCTTTCGCCGGCATAGGAAGTGGCGGCTTCGCGAAATAGAGCGAGCGAGTCGCGCATCGAAGCAAACCTGGCTCCGCATTGCTCGCATTGAGCGGCATGTGTGCTGGCCAAGGCAAGCTCCGAAGCATCGGACATCTGCTGCAGTTCTCGCGGCGAGGCAGCGAGAAGGTCATTAAGTTGCTGGTCGGTAAGGTGGTTCATGATCTCTCCTTCAGCGCGTCCTGGTGTTGTGCGCGGACGGCGTCGATGGCGCGATAAAGGTGGCTCTTCACAGTTCCCAGGGGAAGACCGGTGGCAGCTGCAATCTCGGGGATCTCCATCTCTTCCATAAAGCGCAGTAGAAAGATGGAGCGTTGGCGGTTAGAAAGCTTTCCAACCGTTTCCCAGATGCTTGCGATCTGCTGGCGGGCAATCAGGGTCTTTTCGGCCGATCCCTCATAACTGGGCAGACTGGCTGCGACATCCGAGGCCTCGACGGCGGTGCTTGCGACGCGCTTCCAGAAGCGGAAGCGGCCGGTACGGGTGTGGTCCCGCGCGAGGTTCAGCGCGATTCGGATCAGCCACGTGGGAATGGAGCAGTCCTCGCGAAAACTATGGCGTGCATTCCACGCACGCAGGAAAGTCTCCTGCGTGAGGGTTTCGGCGGCATCCTGATCGCGCAGGCTGGCGAGCAGAAACCGGAAGACTCGGGGCTGGTACATGGCCACGATGCTGTCGATGTCGTCCAGCGGAGTGGGGCGTACCTGGGCTTCCAGGGAGAGTTCGGTCGGCGAGAGCATCTGGATGTTGTTGGGCACCATGGGCGTCGGTATCAGATGATTCGGCGTTTCAGCCACTTCCGAGTCATTTTCAGTCGCGGCTACTGGGACAGACGGACGCATGTGCGCGGAAGTCTACACCCGCGTGGCAATAATCGGCCTAGGAGGCTGGGGTATGCTGGTTGCGGCATGCCGAACGTAAAGGCGATTTATCCCGGGACATTCGACCCGCTGACCAATGGGCATCTGGACCTGATCGCCCGCGGAGCGAAGATCGTAGACCACCTGGTGGTTGCAATCCTGCGGAACGCAGACAAAGGGTCACCACTGTTCAGCGTAGAGGAGCGGCTGGAGATGATCCGCGAGGCCATCGAGGAACAAGGGTTCAAAAACGTTTCGGCTGACACCTTCGACGGTCTGCTGGTGGAGTACGCGCGATCGCAGGGAGCCCAGGCCGTGCTGCGCGGCCTTCGCGCCATTACCGACTACGAATACGAGTTCCCGATGGCGATGATGAACCGCAAGCTGGATCCGCAGTTAGAGACGCTCTTCATGATGCCGAACGAGCAGTACACCTACGTGAGCTCGCGATTGATCAAAGGCGTGTTCAAGCTGGGCGGTGACGTCAGCGAACTGGTGCCTCCGATGGTGGTTCGGCGGATGAGGGCCAAGGGCGGGGCCAAACCGTAGTCCGAACTGCCGCCGGTGGTGTGTCTCCGGGTGTTCCATTGATAGGGTTGGACTTAGCGTAGGGGAGTCCCTTTCTAGTACATAGTGGGCGTGGCAAGCATTGAGTTTAAGTCTGGGGAGTCACTTCGCAGTTAATAGCGGAAGGCCCGGCTATCGACCGGGCCTTGTTTAATTCCTTAATTTAAGGATATCAGGTGGAACATAACTCGTGTCACATGATTCGTATGTTCGGAAGGTGCTTTGTTGGTGTGACTTGGCGAGTTTTCCATAGGGCTGGGGGCTTGACAGCTTCGGAACGCAGGAGGCTGTGTATGAGGTTGAACTTCGGTTGGGCTTTTCTGCTTGCATTGGCTTCGACGACCTTGTGCCCCACGCAAGCTATTGCTCAGATCGTTGTGTCCCCTGGGACAGCTGCCATCCCAGGTAACCCCCCAAAGGCACCATCCTTCGATGTCGTTTCAATCCGTCCGCGTGAGTGCAAGCCGGGAGTATTTGCTCACACCATGTTTACTCCGGACGGATTTACGTCGACGAATACACCGTTGTATGTCGTTCTGATAGTTGCGTACGAGTTGCGTGACCCCACACTGTTGGGGATCCAGCCCGGAGGACACCTTAGCCGAATACCGGGTGCACCCGAGTGGACCTATTCCGATTGTTACGATATTCAGGCGAAGATGGCGGATTCCGATATTGCAGAACTGAATACATTCGGCAGGGAGCAGAGGGCTGCCCGGCTGCAATTGATGTTACAGGCGCTACTTGCCGATCGATTCAACCTGACTGTCCATAATGAGACCAAGGATGTTCCGGCCTTTGACTTAGTAGTTGTGAGCCGCGGCCCTAAGAACATGAAGAAGGAGTCTGACAGCGAGCCGCCGACTCTTGCATGGCAGGGACGGACTCATCTAGCGGCGCATGCCTTACCGTTTACGGACCTTGCGAATCCGATCCTGACGGGCAGAATGGGATCTCCTGTGGCTGACAAGACGGGGCTGATCGGCAAATACGATTTCACCTTGGATTGGTCGCCTGAGACGGCGAATGGAGCCGGTCGGGAGAGCGACAATACTCCTGCGCCAATGCCATCTGGACCGTCGATCTTCACGGCGCTGCAGGAGCAGCTTGGGCTGAAGCTGAAACCCACAAAAGTTCCGATGGAAAGTATCGTCATCGATCACATTGAACGTCCTTCGGAGAATTAGGCTCGGGGTCGCTGTCGCCCGCATTACGGATTTTCTACCACCCGCGCGTTCTGAGGAAGAGCTAATGTCGAAAGCAATTGTGCGGATTCGATTTCGTGGCGCGTTGCTTGCCGCAATTGTGGCTTTATCCGCGGGCGCCGCATGGTCGCAGCCTAATCCACCCAGCTCTGTGGTTGACCCGGAAGCTGGCGCGGGCCCTGCAGGAAGCGCGGTTGCGCCGCTTCGATTCGATGTGGTCTCCATTCGGCGGGTGACCGTACCTTCTGATCACTCTGCGATCCAGTCGCAACCGGACGGCGACAGCATCACCATCACAAACCTGGCGCTGAAGTGGGTGATCGAATTTGCCTATGACTTTCAGCGACCCGACCTGGTTTCGGGCCTGCCGGACTGGGCGATCAATGAGAACTACGACATCATCGCAAAGGTGAGCGAGCCGGACCTGCCAAAATTCCGCAAGCTGGATCAAGCGCAACGTCGGGCAATGTTACGTCAGTTGCTTCACGACCGTTTCCAGTTGGAGGCGCACACCGCGCCAAAGGAGATCCCGGTCTATGCGCTGACGGTGGCGAAGAATGGACCGAAGCTGAAAGAGGCCAGGCCAGGCGAGACGTACGCGAATGGCGCCCGGAATGGGGACGGGGGTCCCGCGGGAGCGGGGACCATTACGCCGAGTTCGAAAGGCCTGGTAGGTCAGGGTGCAGAGATACGGCAGCTTGTCGTGTTGTTGTCCAGGCTTCAGCTCGGTCGACAGGTGGTCGACCGTACTGGCCTGAAGGGCCGGTACGACTTTGTGCTGCAGTTCTCGCCGACAGAGGCGATGCGCCCCGTCATTAACGGTCAGCACCTACCGCCCTCGGCCGAGCAGGAGGCAATGCCCTCCGTATTCACTGCCGTACAGGAGCAACTCGGATTGCGGCTGGAGCCGGCAAAGGCAATGGTAGAAGGGCTGGTCATCGATCACCTGGCGCGGCCTTCGGAGAATTAGGTTCTGGTGCAGCATTCGCCCGCACTACGGGCTTTCTCCGGGCCGCGGAATCTGAGAAACTGGTCCATATGACCACCACAGCCACCAAGGTCCTCTCGGACCGGATTAACCGGATTGAAGTCTCTGCCACCATGGCCAGCACCGCCGAGGCGCTGAAGATGCAGGCGGCCGGTATCGACCTCGCCAACTTCGGCGCGGGCGAGCCACACTTCGCCACGCCCGAGCACATTAAGCGGGCCGCCATCGAGGCCATC
>JAICMT010000288.1 GCA_025929125.1 Acidobacteriaceae bacterium
GGTCATCCGGATGAAAACGTCCATCGGCCCGGCGACGGCCAGGGCAATCCGCTCTGCGCGTTGAAGCGCCAGTGCTTTGGGTACCAGTTCCCCCAGCAGCACCTCAAAATAGGTGATCACGGCGAACGCAATCACCACGGCGGCAGTGTGCGCATACAACAAGGCGTGAGGAGGAAGTGTTCCCACCCAACGCTCTGCGATAAGCAGCAGCATTTGTGCGATTGCCGGCTCACCCAGCCACCCCAGCGCAAGCGACGCCAGCGTCACTCCGAACTGCACTGCAGGCAGGAACTCATCAATTGTGTGTTTGAGATGCAGGGCCGTGCGCGCGCCGGGCCTGCCCAGCGCGAGCAACTGCTCCATACGCGTCTCGCGGACGCTGATAAGCGCAAACTCCGCAGCCACGAAGAAACTGTTGGCCAATATGAAAAAGGCCACCATCACACCGCGGAAGAACATCCATTCCAGCATTCGTGCTGAGTCTAGAGCATTTCCACCTGGGGCCGGTAATGAGCTACACGATCACCTTGGAAATTGTCTTGTCGATCGCGTCTTTAGGGTGGTATCCGACGAGTTGATCGGCTACCTTGCCGCCTTTGAAAAGCAGCAGTGCAGGGATGCCGCGGACGCCGTAGCGCATCGGGGTTGCGGTGTTTGCATCCACGTCCATCTTCATCACCTTAAGCCTGCCGTTGTACTGCGAAGCCACTTCATCGACCACGGGAGCCAGCGCGCGGCATGGACCACACCATGCAGCCCAGAAATCCACCAGGACAGGCTGCTCCGATTGCAGCACTTCCTTCTCGAAGTCGGTATCGCTCACCGCGGTCACAAACTCTCCAGACATCATTGCTCCTTCCGCTACTCTGCCACTCTGGCAAGCAGGGGTAATAACAGCCTACATAATAGATGCATACACAGTGCAATCGATGCGTGCGGCCCCAAGCCCCAGTGAGGGAGTGCGGCCGAACACCCGATTAAGGAGTAACGCCCGCCGCCCGGGTTATCACGGGACGGCGGGCGGCGTAGCAGCCCTCCCCAGAACTGCACACCGGCACATACTACGAAACGCCCACTTTGGTTGTAAAGAATTTTCTTCGGGGCCTCGGACCAACCGGAGAAAATGCCAGCTTTTTGCAGAAGGAATGGGGATTGCAGGAGTTACAAGATAAGCTGCACAGCTCCTGCAGCAATCCGGGTCTCGAGGATTTCCAATGCCGGATCTCCCGCTGTCTCGCGGATACGAGCTTCCAGTTCTGGGGTTTGCGCTTCGGCCTCAGCAATCAGCAGCACGCCGGGTCCAGCGCCGCTCAAAGCAACACCTAGGATCCCCTCCGAGCCGGCCAGGGGAAGCAACGGCAATAGTAGGGCACATACCTGACTGCGGTACGGCTGGTGGATCCGATCCTGCATTGCGATCGCCAGTAGATCGCCCCGCTTCTCCGCGAAGGCGCCCGCCAGCAGAGCGGCACGCTGAATGTTGTATACGGCGTCGGCGCGGCTGTATTCGGAAGGCAGCAGAGCACGTGCCCGCTCGGTGGCGAGCGATCCAGCAGGAAGCGCCAGAAGTAGCTTCCAACCAGTTCCCTCTCCGCACGTCACTGCGACTACTTGCCGAGACTCGGTCTCGGCGGAGATCGTCATGTATCCCAAGGCGCACGCGGCGACATTGTCCGGATGACCTTCCCGGATGCAGGCCTCCTGCATGCATTGCTGCAGGTTCCATCCCAACGCGCCAAAGTGGTTCGCCAGCATCACGCCGGCCAGCAACGCCGCAGCACTCGACCCACAGCCCATACCCAGTGGGATTTCGTTGTGCAGGCGCAGATCAAGAGGCTGGAGCGCGCGCCCGGCCGCCTGCAGCACTTCCCGATAGGTTTCAAAGATCAGGTTGTTGCGCATCTTCGAGCAGCGGTCGGCATCCCGCCCAGTTGCTGCGATCGTTAGCTCCGGAGCGCTCGCCGCCGCATTGACCCGCGCCTCAACCGTCAACGTCAGCCCCATGGCCAACCCGACAGCGTCAAATCCAGAGCCCAGATTCGCGGATGTAGCCGGCAATGTAAGCCGCAGAGGCTGTGGAAGGCCGGTCATACGGAATGCGAGGCTCCAACCGCGGCATTCATCTGCTGCTCCAGTGCTCGGAGTACTACGTCTTCCTCGGCCTCCAGCACGATGGGCGGCTTGCGCAGGGTTTCATGGAGTCTCAGGTCCGCGGCGGAAGCTCCGGCAAGCTCGGCTTCGTGCAAGAGTTCGCCGCGGTGATAGTCGATCGTATATTGCGGATCCTTCAACGTGTGTCCGGTAAGCAGCAGCACTACACGCTCTCCGCGGTTCACTTTGCCCAGCGCCACCAGTTTCTTCAGGCCCGCTAAGGTCACTGCAGAAGCTGGCTCACATCCGATGCCTTCGGCTCCGATCTGCGCCTTCGCAAGTGCGATTTCCTGCTCGGTCGCCTGTTCGCACCACCCGTCGGTCTGCTCAATCACGCGGGCCGACTTCTTCCAACTGGCTGGATTACCAATTCGAATTGCCGTGGCGCGAGTATCGGCCGTAACAGGCTTCATCTCATGGTTCTCATCGACGAACCAGCGGTACAGCGGATTCGCCCCCTCCGCCTGGATCACGCTGATCCGAGGTACCCGGGCGATCATGCCCAGCTGCTTGAGCTCCAGAAAGCCTTTGCCCAGTGCGGACGAGTTTGCCAGGTTTCCCCCGGGGACAATCAGGTGTTCCGGCACCTGCCACTCCATCTGTTCCAGAATCTCCATGGCGGGCGTCTTCTGCCCTTCCAGACGATAGGGATTCACAGAGTTCAACAAGTAAATCGGGAATCGCTTCACCAACTCGAGCAACAGTCGCACGCAACCATCGAAGTCAGTCTTAAGCTGCACGGTCAGCGCACCGTAATCCATGGATTGCGACAGCTTGCCCCAGGCGATCTTGCCTTCCGGGATGAATACGATGGACCGGAGCCCGGCGCGCGCCGCATATGCGGCCATCGCCGCGGACGTGTTACCGGTCGAGGCGCAAGCAACCCACTGAAATCCGCGCTCCACAGCGACCGACAGCGCGGCCGTCATGCCGGTATCCTTGAAGGACCCGGTGGGATTCATCCCCTGGTGCTTGGCGAAGAGCCAGTCCACGCCCGCAATTTGCGCGCAGCGCGGCAGATCGTACAGTGGCGTATTACCTTCGCAAAGGGTCACCACCTTCTCCATTTTGCGGACGATTGGCAGCAACTCGCGGAATCGCCAGACGCCGCTCTGATCGATCGCCAACGTAGAGGTCCGCCGCTCCTGCCACAGATGCCTCATGCCGCCTGGATTCGGCAGATTCAACTGAGAGGTGGACTCGGCGAGAACCGGACCTGAACTCCAGGGGTAGACCACCTCATAGAGGCCTTGGCATTCCGGGCATCGGAAGTCGCTGCTCATGGATTCGGCAGTGGTGCGGACGCCGCAATCTGCGCATCTAAGTTGATGTGTCACGCTCATTTGGCTTACCTTCAGCTTAC
>JAICMT010000218.1 GCA_025929125.1 Acidobacteriaceae bacterium
CAGCGGCGTGTGGGACGCCAGACGGTCCGTCCCGAGATAGCTGCCGGCGAACTGCTCCAGCGTGGCCGGCACGCGCCGTTTCAGTCCGGCCAGCAGCTCCACCGCCAGAGCTGCCGTCCGCTTCAGCGGAGAGAACAGCCAGTGCGGCCGGTCGATGAAGTAGCCGCTGTAATTCAGGCGCTCGCAGAAGCGTCCGATCGCAAGCGAGGTGCCGCCCATGAACTGGAGCTCGCGATGGCCGCTGGCGATCAGATGCTCAATCGCCTTCCCGCGCAGCACCAGAGAGAGGCTCAGCGCTGCCAGCCGTGAATCGTTCACCTGCGAAAGCAGGTAGAAGCGTCCGCCCTCGGAAAAGCCGCAGAGCACGGCGACGATGTTTCCGTCGCGATCGCGCAGGGCATAGCGATGCCCCTCATAAAGATGCATGAGACGCAGGTCGCGGGCGAGTCGGCGGCGCGCAATCGGGAACTCCGCGGCCAGGCTGAGGCGGCGCACCGCGTCGATGTACTCCGCCTCGGGCACCCCCGGGTCGAACCAGTGGCCCCCGCCGAGCGCGCGCCGGGTATAGGCGCGAATGTTGCGCCGGGTGTGCCTTCCCAGGCCGTGCAGGAATCCCTCGAAGTCTGGCGCCAGCGGCAGCCGGTCGCCGGGGACGATGTCGTGCAACTGGACGTTGCGGCGGCTGCCGAGCTGGAGGTTTGGTCCCAGCCCGGGAGAGACCCGCAGGTGCAGGCAGTGGATTCCGCTGCGCATCAGGTGGTCCACCGCGGCAGCGACCACCTCGCGCTCCGATCCGGGAAGGGCCAGCAGGGCACCGCGGCCGCTGTAGTCGCCAGCCAGGGCATAGCCCGTCGGAATGCCGGCGACACAGTGCTCAAAGACATAGAGCAGCCCGGCCAGCCGCTCGCCGCGCCAGCAGGCGACCGTACGGGAGCGGCGCACCGGATCGGTGCAGGCGAGAAAGTAGTCAGGATGGGTATGCAGGTCATCCCCGGCGCCCGAGAGACGGCGCAGCTCCGAGAGCTGATCGGAGATTCCAGCGAAATCGTCAGCACGGAGAAGAGCAGTTGTGCTCAACCCAGTGCGGGTTGGTTCTCGATAGGAACGCAATGGAACTCTCGGAAAAAAGCTGCTGCTCAGCTGATGGGACTACTGTGTCGAGATGCTTCCTTTAGGCCTGCCGGTTGTCAGCAGCCCGGTGGAATTCCGGTGGATAATGGTAATCAGTCGTTCCAGCTTGGCGTAAGTAGATGATTCGTAAGACAGAAAAGCCCCGCTGGGTGCGGGGCCTGCTGGGTGGAATGGACCGAATTTCTAAGCGGAGATGGAGGTGACTTCCGCCGGATCGACCGAGACGAAGCGGCCGTGCTGACCGCGATCCTGAAAGCGGACGACGCCGGAGACCTTGGCGAACAAGGTGTCATCCTTGCCGCGGCCAACGTTGGAGCCGGGCTTCAACTTGGTGCCGCGCTGGCGCACGATGATGCCGCCGCCCAGAATTGCCTGGCCGCCGAAAACCTTCACGCCAAGCCGCTGTGCATTCGAGTCGCGACCGTTTTTAGAGGAGCCTAAACCTTTTTTATGTGCCATTTCGAATTGCCTCGTATGCCGGCCTGCTCAGGCGGCGAAGTCGTTTGAAAGTCAGCCCTTAAGTGCCTGGCCGTTGACGAAGATCTCGTTGATGCGAACCTGCACGTAGTTCTGGCGGTGGCCCTGCATCTTCTTATATTGCTTCTTGCGCTTGAGTTTGAAGACCAGGATCTTCTCGCCGCGGCCCTCTGCGACCACGGTTGCGGTCACCTTGGCGCCGGAGAGGTCTTTCTCGAACTTGCCCTCGCCACCGGAGACGGCCAGGACGTCGGAGAACTCGATGGCGCCGTCCTTGTGGGCGGTGCGCTCTAGCTTGAGCTGCTCGCCGGGAGATACCACGTACTGCTTACCGCCGGTGCGAATGACTGCATACATTGCTGAACCCTCATGACGCATGGCAGACGGAGATCCCTTGGCTGCCGCGCGGATTACGCTGAAATTGTATTGCCGGGGCGCATACAGAAGAACTGCAACGAGGCCCGCCAGCTGCCGCCTTCAGGAGAAATGCCGCCCAAAAAGCCTGCCGCAGACCGGTCGAGCAGCCGGAGAACAAGCTGCCGCGCCGAACTTAACGAGTGTAACAGGGTTGCCGGACGGCGGCAACGGGAAAGGGCAGCCGATTCCTCCCCGGCAGCGGCTCCTTTCCCATACTATCGCTGTCAGAGTCTTCCGGCTCTCGTCCAGAAAGCCATACTCCGACCAAAGAATCTGGTGCTCTCCGCTAAATAAGGAGCCTCGCTTGAAGAGCTTTTTCGCGTTGCTGCTGATGCTGCCCCTGCTGGCCGGCCATCATCTGCTTGCACAGGACGGTGGCGCTGCGCCCTTTCCCCAGACGGAGCGGCCGAAGTTTCAGGTCGCGGACCTGCATGGGAGCAAGACGGCTGCGAACTTCACGGGGATTCCCGGCGGCGTGCTTCGCGACGGGCTCTACACCAACCGCGACGCTACCCTGCTGGAGCTGATCGAGGCAGCGTACGGCGTGCAGGAGGATGCGATTGCGGGAGGTCCCGGCTGGATCTCCTCTGACTTGTTCGATGTGATCGCCAAGGTGCCGGAGGGCACGACAATCCCGACCGCAAATCTGATGCTGCAAGGTCTTCTGGAAGAGCGCTTCGGACTGGTTGTGCGTAATGAGACGCGTCCCGTGCCGCGCTATGCGCTGACGGTGGGACGGGGCTCCAAGCTGAGGCGGGCCAGCGGATCAGGAGATTCCGGGTGCCGTTTCAAAGGACAGCCAGCCCCGGCGAACACCATGGATGCCTCGCTGCTGCCGAACAACAAGATTAGCTGCCAGTGGATGTCGGCGGCAGATCTTGCAAAGAACCTCCACTCGATGGCGAGCGGCTATCTCGACCACGATGTGGTGGACTCCACCAAGCTGGACGGCCTTTGGGACTTCGACCTGGAGTGGACGCCGTTTCGTGCGTTTGCGGCGAAGGGGCGGGACGGCATTTCCATCTTCAACGCGGTGGACAAACAATTGGGACTGAAGCTGCAGTTGCAGAACGTTCCAATGCCGTCCCTTGCGATCATCCAGGTAAACCGGAAGCCGAGCCCAAACCCTTCCGGTGTCGCGAGCGCACTTGCGCTTCCAGCAGCCCGGTTTGAAGTGGCGGTGATCAAGCCCGCGGATCCGAATGGCCATCCTTTCACCGGAATCTACTTCAGCGGAGGAAGTGAGGTGAGAGCGGGCGGCACGCTGCGCGACTTGCTCGCGTTGACGCTTGAGCTTCCGCCGAATGTGATCGCGGACAGCGTGGTGGGGCTGCCCAAGTCAGCGACCACACAGATGTGGGATATCGCTGCGAAGTTGCCGATGACCGGCGAAGGCTCTCCCCATTCGGTGAATGGTAGGTTGCAGCTACCGCAGATAAGCGTGCTGCTGGAGATGCTGCGTGGGTTGCTGGCGGATCAGTTCGAACTCAAGACTCACACCGAAAATCGCGAGGTAACAGTGTATGCGATGACGGTGGTCGGGAAGGCGAAGATCGCGCGTGCCGGTGAGTCGGAACGCTCCGGTTGCGATTGGGAACCCAATGCGCCCCGGCCGATGCCGACGGCTCAGAGCCTGATTCGGTGCAAGAACGCTTCGATGTCCGATTTCGAGCAATTTCTCCAGCACGGGGCAGGCGCCTATATCGATCACCCGATCGTGGATGCCACCGGTCTCGAGGGCGGATGGGATTTCCTGATCGGCTGGACGCCGAAGGCCATGCTGCAGCCCGCGCAATCGTCCGGCGCGAATGCGCCCGGTGACGCGACCGTTGAAGCCTCGGCACCCGATGGCATCACGCTGTTCGAGGCGCTGGAACGTCAGCTTGGGCTGAAGCTGGTGAAGGAAAAGAGATCGATTCCGGTGGTGGTTGTCGATCACGTCGATGAAACGCCATTGAACTAAAGCATCCCCGGGCCCGAGGGGAGGCCCGCGCTCATCTACACTCGTGCGAGGGAGTTCCGCGAATGCCGTGGTACGAGTTGACCTCTGCCGACGATGGCCGGCTGAACGAGCTGGCGGCAAAGTACCACCTGCATCCACTGCACGTGGAGGATGCGCGCTCGGCCGATGAGCGCATCAAGGTGGACCAGACGCCGACCTACGCCTTTGCGGTGCTGAAGCC
>JAICMT010000353.1 GCA_025929125.1 Acidobacteriaceae bacterium
GCCATCCCCGTGTACATCGTCACCGGCAGCCGCTGGTGGACCATCTTCACCGCGATGTTTCTGCATAGCGGCTGGCTGCACATCATCGGCAACATGGTCTTCTTCTGGGCCTTCGCACCGGAGATCGAGGATGCCATGGGGCGCTGGCGCTTCCTGCTCTTCTACCTTGCCGGAGGATTTGTGGCCATGGCCGCCCAGGTTGCCGCCAATCCGTTCTCGCCCATCCCCAACCTGGGCGCGAGCGGCGCGATCGCCGCGGTCATGGGAGCCTTCCTCGTCACCTATCCGCGCGACCGCATCAAGGCGGTGATCTTTTTTATCCTTTATGTGCGCGTCACCTTTGTGCCCGCCGCGCTGCTCATCGGCTTCTGGTTCCTCATGCAGCTCTTCAGCGCCGGCCAGGTCTCGCATCATGTGCAGACCGGCGGCGTGGCGTATATCGCGCACATCGGAGGCTTCCTGTTCGGAGTGCTGACTGCGCGGCTCTGGATGTTACGCGCGGGCCGCGGCCGCTCCGGGAACTGGTGACCAGCGGTTCGGCATTACCTCCAGGACAATCTTGCCCGGCTGATGCGGATGCCCCGCCAGCATCTCATGCGCGTAGCGTGCCTGCGCCAGCGGCAGCACGGAGCCCACCATTGGCTTGATCTTTCCCCGATCAAACAGCTCGGTCAGCGTGTTCAGCCGGTCCGTGGTCACCTCCGCGTAGAAGAACGCAGCCGGCACCTCCGGCCATCGCGGCAGCGGCTTTGCCGAAACCACGGAGATCACCTTGCCACCCAGTTTCAGCGCGGGGAGGCAGCGCTCCGTCATGTCGCCGCCAATCAGATCGAGAATCGCGTTCATGCCGGAGAGGCCCGCGGCCGGGTCGGCGGCATCGGCGTCCACAATGCGCTCGACGCCCAGCGCCCGCACCATCTCCGCGTCGCGCATGCGGATCACGGCCACCACGTCGATCCCTGCGTTCAGGGCCATCTGCACCACGTACCTGCCGACGCTGCCGGCCGCGCCCAGGACCATCACGGTCTGGCCACGCTTTGCCTCGGCATATTCAAACAACATCTGCCAGGCGGTCACCGCCACTACAGGCGCGGAGGCGGCCTCCAGAAAGCTCAGCCCGGCGGGCTTGACCGCAATCATTCCCGCCGCGGCCACGGCGTACTCCGCCTGCGCACCGCAGAACTGCGGGTTGGTGACTCCGTAGATCTCATCGCCCGGCTTGAAATCGCTCACCTTGGGCCCGACGGATTCCACCACGCCGGCCAAGTCAGAGCCCAGCGTTAGCGGCGGCTGCGGGCTGACCTTGCTGTGTCCCTCGCGGATGATGGCGTCCCACGGTGCAACTCCGGCGGCGGCCACCCGCACCAGCACCTCGCCCGCGCCCGGCTGGGGCACGGGAATTTCCTCCAGCACCACAACATCGGGCGCTCCAAAACGGTGGATCCGTACAGCTCTCATTCGCCCTCACGGCATTGGGTTGGTTCGAGCCTCTATCGTCGCATGGCCGTACCTGCCTTGCCGGAAAAAAGTACGCGCGCGTATCCGTTCAGTCGCCTTCGGCCGCGGGTACATTCGACGTTTCTAAGAAAATGCTCAGCTTCCTTCGTACACACAACCGGAGGTGCAGGTCTCACGCACGACGATGCGGCACATTCCAGGCAGCGCGGGCTGCAGCCGCTGCCAGATCCAGCGCGCGAGCTCCTCGCTGGTTGGATTCTCCAGACCGGGAATCTCGTTCAGGTAATTGTGGTCGAGCACGGCATGCAGCGGCTCGAACGCGTCCTTCAGCTCGGCGAAGTCCTGCACCCAGCCGGTCCGCGCGCCCACTGGCCCGCGCACGTGCACCGCGACGCGAAAGGAGTGTCCATGCAGGCGCGCGCATTTGTGCCCGGCAGGCACATGCGGAAGGCGATGCGCCGCCTCAAAGGTGAACTCTTTGAAAATTTCCATGGTTGCCATCGGGATCAGTTCGCTGCGGCTCAGGCGCCAACCGTCGCCGGCAGAATGTCCTCGACATCCACCCACTGGGTTGGATACACGCCGGTGTAGCAGGCGGTACAGAAGCTCGCCGGCGACAGCCCGCCAAGCGGCTCGCCCATGGTGCAGGAGTGCGCCAGCCCAACCAGCGACAGGTAGGCCAGCGAATCGGCCTCGATGAAGTTGCAAATATCCCCTACCGATTGGTTCGCCGCGATCAGGTCCTTCTTCGAGGGCGTATCCACGCCATAGAAGCACGGCGACACCGTGGGCGGGCAGGAGATGCGCATATGCACCTCGGTCGCGCCCGCGGCCCGTACCATGCGGACAATCTTCCGCGAGGTGGTGCCGCGGATGATGGAGTCGTCGATCAGCACGACGCGCTTGCCTTCCAGCAGCGACCGCACCGGATTCAGCTTCATGCGCACGCCGAAGTCTCGCACCCGCTGCTCCGGCGCAATGAAGGTGCGGCCCACGTAGTGGTTGCGGATGAGGCCGAAGTTGAAGGGGATGCCAGATTCGGCCGCGTAGCCCAGCGCCGCAGTCACGCCGGAGTCCGGCACCGGCACAATCAGGTCGGCGGCGACGGGCGCCTCGCGCGCAAGCTGGCGGCCCATCTCGTCGCGCGACTTCTGCACCCAGCGCCCGAAGATACGCGAGTCCGGCCGCGCGAAGTACACATGCTCGAAGATGCAGGAGGCGGGCGGCACCACGCCGCGCGCAAATCGGCGGCTGGTTACGCCGTCTTCGCTCACCATCACCAGCTCGCCCGGTTCCACGTCGCGCTCGTACTTGGCATGCAGCAGGTCGAACGCGCAGGTCTCGCTGGCGAAGACGATGGTGTCCGGTGCGCCGTTCTGCCCGGGAATGCGGCCCATCGAAAGCGGGCGGAAGCCGTGCGGATCGCGCGCGGCGAAGATGCGGTTGCGCGTCATCATGACGATGGAAAATGCACCCTCCACCTGCGAGAGCGAGTCCGCAATGCAGTCCACCAGCATGGACTGCTTGGAGTGGGCGATGAGCTGGAC
>JAICMT010000063.1 GCA_025929125.1 Acidobacteriaceae bacterium
CCCGGCGAGGCGAAGCGGGACTGGGAGATCGTGTGCGAACTTGCTCGTCGTCTGGGCCGCGGGCAGTTCTTCGAGTTTCACTCCAGCCGGGATATCTTCGACGAGCTACGTCGCGCCTCAAAGGGCGGTGTTGCCGATTATGCCGGCATCACATGGGAGAAGATCGACCGCCAAAGCGGGGTCTTCTGGCCCTGCAAGACGGAAGACGATCCTGGAACCCCGCATCTGTTCACTGAGCGCTTCGCTCACAAGGATGGACTCGCGCGCTTCCATCCGATCGTTTACACGCCGGCCGCCGAAGAGCCTAACGAAGCTTTTCCTCTACGCCTCACCACCGGACGCGTGGTGTACCACTACCTCAGCGGCAATCAGACTCGCAGGCTGGGATTTCTCAATAGCCAGGCACCTGAGCCGTGGGTAGAGATCCACCCCAGCGCAGCATCGCGATTCGGCATCGCCCACGATGAGCGGGTTCGTGTCCGCACACCGCGAGGACACATGGAGTTGAAAGCCGTGGTGGCGCCAACAATTCGGCCTGACACCATTTTTATCCCGTTCCACTACGGCCATGAGGGTGCGGTCAATCAGTTGACCAACCCTGCCGTAGAGCCAACCGTCAAGATTCCCGAATACAAGGTCTGTGCCGCCACGGTGGAACGCATCGATTCACCATTATCATCTTCACCTCAGCGTGCAACCGAAAACCTCACCCCGGAGAATTCTCCTCGCATGTTTCCCTATACCGTAGGCGAAACAAAAGGGCCGGCTGAACAACACGGCAAGCAACACTAACGAGAGGCAGATCACGCGATGTCTATTGATACGCTGTTCGTCGATCCATCCCGCTGCATCGGCTGCCGAGCCTGTGAAGCCGCCTGCCGGGAGTGTGACTCCCACAAAGGGGAGAGCATGATCATGGTCGATTTCATCGACCGCGGCCTCAGCGTAGCGACACAGCCAACCGTCTGCATGCATTGTGAATCGCCGGTGGCTCCCTGCGCGCAGGTCTGCCCCGTGCTGGCGATCATGATCACTCCAGAGGGAGTGGTTCAGCAGGCCGATGCCTCGCGGTGTATCGCCTGTCGTAACTGCGTGTATGCCTGCCCGTTCGGCGTACCCAAAATCGACCTCAGTGCAAGGCTGATGAAAAAATGCAATCTTTGCTACGATCGCACTTCCCAGGATCTACAACCCTGGTGCGCGCAGGCCTGTCCTACTGACGCACTCTGGTACGGCACATACGAGCAGTTCGCCCAGGAGCGGAAGGGAGCAGCTGTGCGACAGACCGATTTCGGCACCCAGACCGTGCGCACACGTGTTTACCATGTGCTTCCGGCAGAAGACTCTCGACTGCAGGTCCAGACGGATTCAGGTGGCGCCGTTCGCGCAGGCGAAGTTTCTCAAGAGGAGGAGCCGTGGGTTCTATGAACGAACTAACCAATCGGAACTATTCCGACGATGAGGTTTCAGAGCAGAAGCAATGGCAATCGGAGTTTCCCTATCACTGGGATGCCGATGAGTTGACCTCCCGCCGCGATCTTCTTCAATTTGCGGTGTATGCCTCCGGAACGCTGTTTCTCGGTACTGCGCTTCTCGCGTTACTGCGCCGATTCCTCCCGGTGCGAGAAACGGCTGCGAAGGAGATCGCACGGATTACCGAAATACCGCACGATGATGCTGTTTACTTCCACTATCCGGGGCCGGAAGACCAGGCGATGCTTCTTCGTCTGGAGAGCGAACGTTTTGTCGCGTACAGCCAGACGTGCACGCACCTGTCCTGTTCCGTGTACTACCAGAAGGACCAGAACCGGCTGTTCTGCCCCTGCCACGAGGGCGTCTTTGATACCAGGACCGGTGAGCCTGTCGCTGGTCCGCCAGTGCGTCCGCTCTCCCGAATTACGCTTCAGGCGAATGGCGACAAGCTCTACGCGATCGGAGTGGAACCATGACCACGCCTCTTCGGACCCAAGCGCCCACCTTTCGAGAGCAACCAAAGCGCGCCGTTCCCCCGCCTGGAGAGGCAGGGTTGGTCGGCGCAGCCTTGATGATAGGTATCCTCCTACTGGCTCTCCAGCTCTGGATCCTTACGGTAGCGCTCGAAGAGTTTCAAAGGCACAACGATGAGCGAACTTATATCCTGGCCGGCATCTCCGCAGTTATCTTCGCAGGCGGACTGTCAGTGCGCTGGCTGCTCAGGCGAACGCCTTCCATCCGGCGAACGTCTGTCTCTCGAAGGGACTCCAATTGACGGTTAGAACGGATTAAGCAGGTCCATGCCAAGAAGAGCTGGAAGCAAACGTCGTCTAGGAACCAGCTTCAGTGACTGAACCCTGTGCCCTTTCCCGGGCGTCCGGGCCGACGGGTTCCTGCAAGGATTTGCATGCTCGGCGCGCGTGTATGGGGTGCCGTGCAGGGTATTCCCCGAGTAGCCGTCCGTAATATTTTGATTCCAAAGAGGAGATTGGCTCCTCAGGTAGGACTCGAACCTACAACCCTTCGGTTAACAGCCGAATGCTCTGCCATTGAGCTACTGAGGATCAGGCCAGGCGTGTGCCGCGTCGATCACCTTCGCCGCACAACTCCTTAGTTATAGCAAACCGCAAGACCAGGGTCAAAGTCCAATCCGCGGACCAGATACCCATCTCTGGGCGATTAACTGACTGGTGCGGTATTCAAATCCGACGACTGAGCCCTCACTCCAGCGAAAGGATCCGCACTCGAATCTGCCGGTCCGCTACAACCGCTCGCGCCATCGTGACCGGAAGTTGAAACCGCTTCGGACCCGCACTTCCGGGATTCACATACACTACGCCGTCGCGCTCCTGCACCTCCGCGCGGTGCGAGTGCCCATACACGACCGCACTGATTCCCGCTTCGGCCGGAACTACATCCAGATCCTGGATTGCGTGCAACAGATAAAACAGGCAGCCCCCCAACTCGACCACTTCGGTGGTCGGAAGTCGGGCACACGCGCCGGAGACGTCCACATTGCCGCGAATGGCGGTGACCGGCGCAATGCTGCGTAAGTTCTCTAGAATCGCGATATCGCCAACGTCTCCAGCATGCAGAATGTGATCCACTCCGGCGAGCGCCTCCACCGCCTCGGGCCGGAGCAGCCCGTGAGTGTCGGAGATAATTCCAATCTGCAGCGGAGGCTCCGGCGTGCTCACGCAGCACTCACCGCAGAACGAAGCCGAGGATCCAGCAGGTCGCGCAGGGCGTCGCCGATGAAGTTAAAGGAGAGGACCGCCAGGATCACCGCGATGGCCGGAAATACCGTCAGGTGTGGAGCGTCGAAGAGGTGCGACCGAGCATCGTTGAGCATGGAACCCCAGCTTGGCGCGGGCGGAGGAATTCCTAAGCCCAGAAAGCTCAGTGTCGCTTCAGCCAGAACTGCGCCTGCCATTCCGATCGCCGCCTGCACCAGTACGGGCTGCACAATATTTGGCAGGATATGCAACGCAAGGATGCGCAGGTCGGAAGCCCCCAGCGCACGTGCGGCTTCCACAAACTCACGCTCCTTAATCGCCATCACCTGCGCTCGTATCAGCCGGGCATATCCCACCCAACCCGAGAGCGCCAGCGCCAACACCAGATTCAGCAGGCCTGGCCCGACGAACGCGACAAATGCAATAGCCAGCAGAATTCCCGGTAAGGCGAGAAATGCGTTACTTACGTAAACATTCAGAACGGTGTCGGTTAGCCCGCCATAGAACCCCGATGCAAGCCCTGCGAGAGTTCCCAGCAGCAGCGAAAGACCCACCACCGATACTGCCACCGACATGGAGATCCGCGCGCCGTAAATTGTCCTGGACAAAATGTCGCGGCCCAGCTCATCTGTGCCGAACCAATGCTGATGGCTGGGCGGCAGCAGTCTGGCTGCCAGATTCAGTTGCGCCGGATCATGCGGCGAGAGCCAGGGCGCGAATGCGCCGCAAACAGTGAACAGCAGCGCGAGCGCCAGCCCAGCTACCGCCAAAGGCTGTTGTCTTGCGGTGCGGTACATGACAGATAAACTCTGACCTCTTTGTTTACTCCCGGCCATCTCTCACCCTGTTTATCATAGGAAGCTGGGCGCGTGGCGTCGCCGCTGACGAAAGGCATGATTGAAACTCCTGATCTACGGACTGAATTACTCGCCTGAGCTGACCGGCATCGGGAAATACACCGGTGAGATGGCGGCTTGGCTGGCCGAACGTGGCCATGAGGTCCGTGTGGTCACCGCACCACCGTACTACCCCGCCTGGACCATCCGCGAGGACTACCGCGGCGCTTTTTATCGCACCGAAGAGCGGCCAGGCGAACCGATTGTTTACCGAACCCCTCTCTACGTACCGCAGCGTCCTACCGGGCTCAGGCGCATTGTGCACCTCATGTCGTTTGTTCTGGGCAGCCTTCCCGTCATGCTGCGCCAGATGTACTGGCAGCCGGATGTTGTCTTCACGGTCGAGCCCACCTTCTTCTGTACTCCTCTCACATTGTTCGTTGCGAAGAGTGCAGGAGCCGCTTCCTGGCTGCATGTCCAGGACTTTGAAGTGGACGCCGCCTTCGAACTCGGCCTGCTCCCAGCGCAGGGCCCGATTCACAATGCTGCGCTGCGCATTGAAAACTTTTTCATCTACGCGTTCGATCGCGTCTCCGGCATCTCTCCTCGGATGGTGGACCGCGCTATCAGCAAAGGGATTCCGCCCGAGCATGCCATTCTGTTCCCCAACTGGGTAGACGTGCAGGCTATTCACCCGTTGCCGGCGGAGAGCAGGTTTCAGAACCAAATTCTGCAGGATCTCGCTCTCAAGACGCCTTCCATCATGGACAAGCTGATACTGCTGTACTCCGGCAATATGGGGGCAAAGCAGGGTTTGGAGCGCCTTGGCCCGCTCGCAGACTCCTTCCGTCAGGACGACCGGGTTCACTTTATTTTTTGTGGCGACGGGGCCTTGCGTAATCGGCTGGAGACCTCCGTGCGCGACCTCCCGAACGTTTCGCTGCTCCCTCTCCAGCCGCTGGACCGACTGAATCACCTCCTCAATGCTGCGGACATCCACTTGCTTCCACAGCGCGCCAGCGCAGCCGATCTGGTGATGCCCTCTCGGCTGAGCGCCATGCTGGCCAGCGGACGCCCTGTCATCGCAACCGCGCATCCGGGCACGCAGATAGCGACCGTCCTGGAGGGGCGCGGTGTGATTGTCCCTACAGATGAGCCTGAAGCGTTGCACAACGCCGTCCGGATGCTCATGGATTGCCCCCAACTCCGGTCCAGGCTAGGCTGTGCCGCTCGAGAATATGCCGTAGAGCACCTGAGCAAACATGCGATTCTGTCCGAGTTTGAAAGTCATCTGCAACGCCTGATCGAACGCTCTGGGGTAGCGGGACGCCAGAATGCGCCTATGGCCGCTGCCACGTAGAATGTGGTGAGCACAATCCGTCCTCCTCATAGAACCCTGAGAATCAGATCCGGTTTCTGCTGCGGTAGGCGCCCAACAGGGAGAGTTGATTGAAGAAGGCACTGATCACCGGCGTCACCGGGCAGGACGGGGCGTACCTCGCTCAATTCCTGCTTGCAAAGGGCTACGAGGTTCACGGTATCAAACGCCGCACCTCGCTCTTCAATACCGCGCGCATCGATAGCATCTACGAGGACCCCCACGCTTCCTCCCGTAGCTTCATCCTGCATTACGGCGACATGACCGATTCCTCTTCCCTCATCCACATCGTGGAGAAGGTGCAGCCGGATGAGATCTACAATCTTGCCGCGCAATCGCACGTACAGGTCTCCTTCGAAGAGCCGGAGTACACCGCCAACTCTGATGCGCTCGGCGTCCTGCGGCTGCTTGAGGCCATCCGCATCCTGGGCCTCGAGAAGAAGACCCGCTTCTATCAGGCCAGCACCTCGGAGCTCTACGGTCTGGTGCAGGAGATACCCCAGCGTGAGACGACCCCCTTCTATCCCCGTTCGCCGTACGCGGTCGCGAAACTGTACGGGTACTGGATTGTCGTCAATTATCGGGAAGCCTATGGCATGTATGCCTGCAACGGCATCCTGTTCAATCACGAGTCGCCGATGCGCGGTGAGACCTTCGTCACCCGTAAGATCACCCGGGGGCTGGCACGCATCAAGACAGGTCTGCAGTCGGAGCTCTACCTAGGCAACCTGGACGCAAAGCGCGACTGGGGACATGCGCGCGACTACATCGAGATGCAGTGGCTGATGCTGCAGCAGGATAATCCGCAGGATTACGTGATCGCCACGGGACAGCAGTACAGTGTGCGCGAATTCGTGAAGCGCTGCGCCAGTCTGCTGGAGTTAAAACTCACCTGGTCCGGCTCCGGCGTGGACGAGAAGGCCAGCGACGAGAACGGCAACGTCATCGTCGCCGTCGATCCCCGTTATTTCCGTCCCACCGAGGTCCAAACTCTTCTCGGCGACGCCTCCAAGGCAAAACAGCAGCTGGGCTGGGAGCCGCGCACCAGCTTCGATGAGCTGGTTCGCGAGATGGTAGAAGCGGACCTGAACGCAGCTCGGCGAGACGCTCTGGTGGTGCGCCACGGCTATGAGGCCTACAACGTTCGCGAGACCTAGCCTGCAAGCTTTTAAGGAGACATAGAGATGCAGCCCGACAGCCGAATCTTCGTTGCAGGTCATCGTGGGCTGGTAGGCTCAGCGATCGTGCGCGAGTTGGAGCGAATCGGGCATCGAGCCATCCTCACTCGCCGGCGCGCCGAACTGGATCTCGGGGATCGCTCGGCGGTGCATAGCTTTTTCGACCAGGAACGGCCGGAGTACGTCTTTCTCGCCGCAGCAAAGGTGGGCGGAATCCTGGCCAACAACACCTATCCGGCAGATTTCATTCGGGACAACCTGCAGATCCAGTCCAACGTGATCGAGGCGAGCAGGCTCTCTCGAGTCAAGCGTCTGCTCTTCCTGGGATCCTCCTGCATTTATCCCAAGCTATGCCCGCAGCCCATCCGCGAGGATTACCTCCTGACGGGTCCGCTTGAGCCGACCAATCGGCCGTACGCGATCGCCAAAATCGCCGGCATCGAGATGTGCTGGAGCTACAACCGCCAGTATGGCACCCAGTACCTCGCCGCGATGCCAACCAATCTCTACGGGCCGAACGACAACTTCGACTTGAACAACTCGCATGTGCTCCCTGCCCTCATCCGCAAGGCTGCCGAGGCCAAGGCCAGCGGCTCCGGCGAGTTGGTGGTCTGGGGGACCGGCACCCCGCGCAGAGAGCTGCTTTACTCCGACGATCTGGCCGAGGCGTGCTGTTACCTGATGAATCTGGACGACGCGCGCTTCTCTTCCCTGCTGTCGGAAGATCATCCGCCACTGATCAATATTGGAACCGGCGAGGACGTCACCATCCGCGAGCTCGCCGAAACCGTGGCCCGTATCATCGGCTTCCAGGGCGGGTTGCGATTCGACACCTCCAAGCCCGACGGCACTCCGCGCAAGCTGCTCGACGTCAGCCGCCTGCACGAACTTGGCTGGCACCACAAGGTCTCACTCGAAGACGGCATCCGGCGCACCTGGCAGGCCGTGGGCGGCCGATTGAGCGCC
>JAICMT010000163.1 GCA_025929125.1 Acidobacteriaceae bacterium
ATGATCCGGAGCTTCTGGATGACTTGGAAGGCCTGAGAGATCGTGAATCCTCCGGCGGCTTCGGCGACTCCGGGGATAAGAAGTAATGGCAGGGAATCGCGAGCGCAGGACTGCTTGGGCGTGGCTGCTCGGCACATTTTTCGGCGCAGGAATGATGACGCCTGGACCAGGCACGTACGGCTCCGCCGCTGCCGCGCTGCTGTGGTGGGGAGCCGCACAGATTTTTCACCCCGGCCGGGAAGCGTTGGTGGCGTGCACACTAGGTGCCGCCCTGCTGGCAACGCTCGCCGGGATTCCTGCGGCGACCATCGTCGCTCGCGAGTCTGGACGGAAAGACCCGGGCTTTGTGGTCATCGACGAAGTTGCCGGGCAGTGGATCGCGCTGATTGCGATGCGGCCGGACTGGAAGCATGCGTTGTTGGGCCTGGTGCTGTTCCGCATCTTTGACATCTGGAAGCCGTGGCCGGTCCGCCGGCTGGAAGAGCTGCCCGAGGGCACCGGGATTATGCTGGACGATGTGGCGGCCGGAGTGCTGGCATTGGTTGCCGGCATCATCCTCTCACGCTGGCTCTGACCAGAGCGCAGCAGCGACAAGACCAGCGCGGAAGTTGTTATAGTCCTCTGGTCGATAGTCCTTGGGTCTGGAAAGCAGGCGCGTGCGCACACAGAGCGGCAGCAGGAATCTGATCGCGTTGGTGCTGGGCATCGGGGTGCTCGTCAATTACTTCGACCGCGTGAACCTATCCGTGGCGCACGATGCGCTGCAGCACCAGTTCGGGATGACCGATGTAGCCTTTGGGTATCTGCTGAGCGCGTACAACTGGACCTACGCTGGGATGCAGCTTCCGAGCGGCAGCCTGCTGGACCGCTTTGGAGTACGGCCGGTGATGGTGATCGGTATTGTCCTGTGGTCACTTGCCTCGGGCCTCGCTGCGGTTGCTCCCACCGTCCTAGTGCTGTTTATGGCACGATTCCTCCTTGGCATTGGAGAGGCGCCTACGTTTCCGGCCTACTCAAAGGCAGTGGGGCTTTGGTTTCCGGAGCACCAGCGTGGCATCCCGACGGCTACCTTCGATGGATCGGCCAAGCTGTCGATTGGAATCGGCACACCATTGCTTGGCCTGATTCTTTTGCGATACGGACTGCGAGCAAACTTCGCGACGACGGCCGTGCTGAGTGCAATCTATGCGGCACTGTTCTTCTGGGTCTACCGCGACCCGGCGCACCCTGAATCCGGTGCTACGCAACATTTCGGCACCAGCGCCCACGGGCTGATGCAGCTTCTGCGCGAGCGTAAGGTGCTAGGGGCGGCCCTGGGCTCGGGCGCGTACAACTATTCGTTTTACCTGCTGCTCACCTGGCTTCCGGTGTACCTGCATCGTGGATTGCATCTCGACGCGCGAGGAGCGGTACTGTGGACCGCCGTGCCATGGCTCTTTGCAGCTGCTGCGGGCTTCGGGCTGGGCGGCGTCCTCGTGGATAGACTGATTGCGCGAGGCTGGAATGCAAGCAGCGTGCGCAGGGCGGTCCTGGTGGTCGGCACCTCATTCGGACTTCTGGTCGTGGCTCCTGGGTTCGTAACCGATCCGCGATTGGTGATGATCTGTCTGACGCTGAGCATCAGCGGACTTTCGGCAGCGTCGCCGGTCATGTGGTCGCTTCCTGCATTGCTCGCGCCGAATGCCTCCGGTCGCGTGGGCGGCATCATGAATTTCTCGAATCAGGTGGCCGGGATTACGGCTCCCATTGTGACCGGTTATATCAGCGGCTTCACGCATTCCTTCGCGTGGGCGTTTCTCGTTGCCGGTATTGTGCTGGTGTTCGGCATCTTCGGCTACGCTGTATTGCTCGGGCGGATCGAGAAAATTTCCGTACCGGTCGAAGCGGCGGCCTGAGACCTATCGCTTACGCGGGAGTGCGCGGGTCGCTCCGGTGGAGATTCCGCCGTCGACGAGAAGAATCTGGCCGGTTACGTAACGGCTGGATTCGGACGCAAGAAAAACCAGCGGACCGGTCAGATCGCCTGGCTCACCCGGGCGTTTTAGGGGAATGCGGTCGCAGAGATAGTCCACCCACTCCTTGTCCTGGTACATGATCTGGTTCTGCTCGGTACAGAACCATCCGGGAGCGAGACAGTTGACAGTGATGCCGTGCGGACCCCAATCATCGGCCAGGCTCATGGTGAGCTGGCGGATGCCTCCACGACTTGCGCCATAGGGACCCAGACCTGCGTAGCCCGCCACAGAGGTCACCGACCCGATATTGATGATTCTGCCGTAGTGGCGGGCAATCATTCCCTTGGCCACTGCCTGGGCGACGAAGAAGCCGCCTCGGAGGTTGGTGTCGAGGATCTGGTTCCAATCGTCCCAGGTGACTTCGACCGCGGGCTTGCGGATGTTCATGCCGGCGTTGTTCACCAGAATGTCGATATGACCGTATGCGTCTTCGGCTTGGCTCGCAGCAGCTACGATGGACGCATGATCGCGGACATCCAGAGCCAATGGCAGGACGCGGCGGCCAAGCTCATTGAGCTCGCTAGCGAACGGCGCAAGAGAGTCCTTGTTTCGGCTGGTGAGAATTAGGTCCGCGCCGGCGCGGGCGAGGGATCGCGCGAAATGCTGGCCTAGTCCGCGGCTGGTCCCGGTGACCAGGGCAACCTGGCCAGTGAGATCGAACGGATTTGCTGTGGTGGGATCAATCATGCGTCTGGAGTGAGGATGACCTTGATGAGATTCGGCTCGCGTCGGTGCAGACGGTCGAATGCATCGGGTCCCATGGAGAACGGCTGAATGGAGGAGATCAACGGCCTCACATCAATTTGTCTGGAAGCGAGCAGTTCGATCGCCCTCGGATATTCACCAGAAGAGGCAGCCGATCCTTGCAGGCGTATCTGACGGCTCACGACAGCTTGCAATGGAATTTCCACTCGCGGTGCGATGTTGCCCACCAGCGTCACCGTGCCGCCTTTGCGAACGGCAGCGATCGCATCCTGTACCGGCCCCGAGGCGCCAACGGCTTCGAAGACATGGTCCACCCCACCGGATACTCTGGCTCGGACCTGTGTAGGCGTATCGGCGGCACTGGAAGGCTCGACTACGCCGTGGGCCCCAGACCGCGTCGCCTCGTCGAGACGGCTGGGATCAAAATCGGCGGCTAGGATCATGGATGCGCCGGCCACTCTGAGCGCCTGCACGATCAAAGTTCCGATCATTCCCGCGCCGATCACCAAGGCCGTCTCACCCTCGGTGAACCCGGAGACCGCAACCGCGTGCAGCGCAACTGAGACTGCTTCCACCATTGCGACCTCTTCAAAGGGCAGGGAATCAGGGACCCGGTAGACCACACGCGCCGGGACCACCACATAATCGGCAAAAGCCCCGTTGCGGCGAAACTCGGCACAGGAGACGCCAAGGACCTCGCGAGCATCGCACAGGTTGATCTGTCCAGCCTGGCAGAAAGCACACTCTCCACAATTCAGCGTGGAATCGAACGTGACCCGGTCGCCGATGCTCCAGTCGGCCACTCCGGGCCCGGTCTCAGCGATGGTTCCGGCCGCTTCGTGGCCCATGATCAGCGGCGGAATGCGCCGGCCTGACGAGCCATCGAAGCCGTGAACATCGCTTCCGCAGATTCCGCATGCGGCGACTCGGACCAGGACCTCGTCGCGGCCGGGCCGGGGAACCGGGACCTGTTGGAGTTCGAGGTGGGAGTATTCGGTGAGGACCAGAGCATTCATCGCTTGAGACGGCACAACGTCAATTAGAAGACGGCGCTCAGCTTTTGTAAATTGCCGACTGCACGCTCGAGTGTGGCAAGGGTCTTGCAGAACGCAAATCGAACCTGATGCGCGCCTTGCTCCGGGCGACGGTAGAAACTGGAACCGGGGACGACCGCCACGCCAATTTCCTCCACCAGGCGCTGCGCGAATACCCGATCATTCTCCGCGTGGAACCCGGAGATATCGGCAATGATGTAATACGCGCCTCGCGGAGAAAACGCTTTGAAGCCGGCAGCCTGTAGCGCGGGAAGCAGCAGATCGCGCCGTTCTGCATAGCCCCTCGCGAGCTCGTCGTAGTAACCGGAGGGGAGGAAGAGAGCGGCGACGCCCGCGGCCTGGAGCGGAGTCGCCGCCCCCACCGTGATGAAGTCATGGACCTTGCGGATGGCTGACGAGAGCTCCGGCGGAGCAATAGCCCACCCGACCCGCCACCCCGTCACGCTATATGTCTTGGACAAGCTGTTGATGGTGATGGTGCGCTCGCGCATTCCGTCCAAGGTAGCGAGCGAGATGTGCTGCGCACCGTCATACAGGATGTGCTCGTAGATCTCGTCCGTGATGGCGACAGCGTCATGCTCGACGCACAGGTCGCGGATGAGTTCGAGCTCCTCAAGATCGAAGACCTTGCCGGTGGGATTGTGGGGCGAGTTTACGATGATGGCGCGGGTTCGCTCATTGAAAGCGGCCCGCAGTTGATCGGGATCGAAGTACCAATCGACTTTGGTCGCGTCCGGCGGATGCAACGTCACATAGCGAGGCACCGCTCCGCAGATAATGGCATCCGGCCCGTAGTTCTCATAGTATGGTTCAAAGACGATGATCTCATCGCCCGGATTCGCGACTGCAAGCAGGCTGGCGATCATGGCCTCGGTAGAGCCGCAACAGACCGTGACCTCTCGGTCGGGATCGATCTCAAGCTTCTGCCATTCGGAGAATTTCCGAGCGATGGCATGGCGAAGGTCCGTCGCGCCCCATGTGATCGCATACTGATTCAAGTCTGCCGCGATGGCATCCTGCGCAGCCCGCTTGATGATTTCTGGAGCCGCGAAATCGGGAAAGCCCTGAGCCAGATTGACCGCGTTATAACGAATCGCCTGGCGCGTCATTTCGCGGATAACCGATTCAGTGAACTGCTGAGCTTTTTCGCTGATCTGCACCTTGGAAGGCCCGCCTGTCGAGAGTATTTGCCTTCCGATTGTGCCACGGGAGTGGTAAACGTCGCTTACGCTTCGCGAGGACCTCGG
>JAICMT010000173.1 GCA_025929125.1 Acidobacteriaceae bacterium
ATGGAGAGCTCTGGTTATCGGCTGGATACGTATCTCGCATCCTTCAGTTCCAGCCGCAAGGAGCCTCTGCCCTCGAGGTAAGGAATTAGGGCGGGTTCAGCTTCAGCGCTCCTCGCCGTACTCTTTGAGCTTGCGGTACAGCGTGGTCTTGCCGATGCCGAGCAGTTTGGCGGACAGCAGCTTGTCGCCATTGAGCTGCCGGATGGTGCCGAGAATTGCCTGCTTCTCGAGCTCGCCGATGGAGAGCACGGCAGGGCCGGAGTCCTCTGCCTCGGACGCGGCCGCAGCTTCGGTGCGGAGATGTGCGTGGAAGTCCTGCAGCTGAGTGGGTAGATCCACCGCGTGCAGCACGGGGCCGGAGGACATCGAAACCATTCGCTCAACCGCAGTTTGTAGCTCGCGCACATTGCCGGGCCAGCTGTAGTCGCACAGCAGCTGGAGGGATTCGTCCGAGAAGCTGCATTCATTTTTCCGTCCTGCGCTGGCGCGCCCAAGGAAATGCTGCGCGAGCATGGGAATGTCTTCGCGGCGGTCACGCAGCGGTGGAATGGTCAGCTTCACGACGTTCAGCCGGGAATAGAGGTCCTTGCGGAATTGTCCCTGCTCCACCTTCGCCATGAGGTCGGCGCTGCTGGCTGCGAGCACTCGAGCGGAAAAGGGTTTGGGGTCTACTCCCCCGGCGGGCTGTATCGTGCGCTCCTGCAGGGCTCGCAGAAGCTTCGATTGAGAACGTGACGGGAGCTCGCCAACCTCGTCCAGGAAAACGGTGCCGTTTCCAGCAGCGATCAGGGCTCCTTCGCAGGCGCGCGTATTCTTCTGGTTTGCACTTCGAGCGACTCCGAAGAGCTCGGCTTCAACGGCTTCGGCCGGAAGGGCGGCGCAGTCGACGAGGATAAAGGGGCTAGAGGCGTTGCGGCCGCTCTCCTGGATCGCTCTTGCGACTGCTTCCTTGCCCGACCCGCTCTCCCCGAGGATCAATGCGGGATGGTGCGACAACGCCACTTTGGAGAGGATGCGATAGATGCGCTCCATACCCGACGAGGTGCCGATGAGAGGCCCCATGCCCGTGGCGGTGCGCAGGCATTCGCGAAGCAGGCGGCTCTGGAGATCGAGTTGCAGCCGCTGTATGGCGCGCTCGAGGACTTGTTGGAGGTCGTGCTCCGTGAACGGTTTGGTGAGATAGTCGCTGGCACCGGCCCGCATCGCGTCCATGGCCAGGGATGCGGTGGCGAAGCTGGTCAGGACGACGATATTGGTGCGCGGGAAGGAGGCGACGATCTCTGTGACGAGCGCTACGCCGGTATTCTGCGGCAGGCCGGCATCGAGCAGCACCAGATCACAGGGACAGGCGGCGAGCAGGGCTGACGCGGCGGCAGCCGACTCAGCCTCGATGACTTCGAATTGCGGTCCTGCGGCATCGCGGAGGGTGCGGCGCTCCGCAGCGTTCGCACTGACTACCAGGAGGCGCAGGGTCAGAGCGTCCGTACCGGCGCTTGAGCCCCGTTGGGCTACGCCAGGGCTCCCGACAGTTTTGGCGGTGTAACTCAACGGTGTCCGCATTGCGTGCTCGCGCTTTCATCATAAACCGGCAGTGGAAGACGATATAGCCGGCTTGTTCTCATGTCCTGCTCTCTTCTTTTCTGAAGGCATCGGGTGAGACGCAGCGACCTATAATCGCAGGATGACCTCTGTCCCGGCTCCAGCTCAATCGTCAGGCTCTTCGCAGGTGTTTCGCCCCGATGGAAGGGCCGCAGATGCTCTGCGTCCGGTACGCATCACTCCCGGATTCGTGGCCATGGCCGAGGGCTCGGTTCTGTACGAGGCGGGCAACACGAGGGTGCTCTGCAATGCGACGGTGGAGACGGGCGTGCCTGGCTGGCTGCGAAATTCCGGCCGAGGTTGGGTGACGGCGGAGTACTCGATGCTGCCGCGGGCTACTCTGACGCGGACGCCGCGGGAGTCGGAACGCGGCAAGATCGGCGGCAGGACGCACGAGATTCAGCGGCTTATCGGCCGGTCGCTGCGATCGGTGGTGGATATGAAGGCGCTGGGTGAGCGCACGATCATTCTTGACTGCGACGTGCTGCAGGCGGACGGCGGAACTCGTACGGCTGCGATAACGGGCGCGTGCGTGGCATTGGCGATTGCGCTCGAGAAGCTGGTTTCCGCCGGGACGCTGAAGGTATCGCCGCTGCAGCAGATGATTGCGGCGACTTCGGTCGGGATGGTGGACGGAAACCTTCTGCTGGACCTCGCTTACGAAGAGGACTCGCGCGCCGACGTGGACATGAACGTGGTGATGCTGGCCGATGGCGGACTGGTGGAGACGCAGGCGACCGCGGAGCGGATGTCCTACTCGCGGGCGCAACTGGATGCCATGCTGGACCGCGCGGAGAAAGGCATTCGCGAGCTGCTGGCGATTCAGAGTGCGGCGCTCCAATCTGCGGTGTGAGTGCACCCCCCTCCCCCACCCCTATTTGGCAGTAAGGCTCATAAAATGAGGGTCTTATGGCGGGGGGGTGTGGTTGTAAAGTATTCCACCTGCTGGAGTTACGCGCAAAATAGCCAGAATCAGCAACTTGCAAGAGCTGTTCTTCCGAACGCGCTGCACTCGGATGGGCGGGTCAACGCACAGGCGGAGCAAATCTCACCCCTTAATTCGAGTATAGAAGTTTGGACATAACTCGTGTCACATCGAAATGCAGAGTACAAGTTGCTGGTGGGGTTCCACTTGCGCTGTTTTTGGCAGGTGCGGGGGCTTGACATGCGAAATCCGGGCAGAAATCGGCAGATATTTTTTGCGGGCTGTTTTCGTTGGTCGAAAACCGGCTCGAGGCACATCCATTACCAAGACGAATATCCACTCGGAGCAGGAGGGCAATGGCGATGTTTACGGTGATGGGAATTACAGGGCATGTGGGCGGGGCGATCGCTGAAAATCTGCTGGCGGCAGGGCGCAAGGTCCGCGGCGTGGTGCGGAATCCGGAGAAGGCCAAGGATTGGAGCGCGCGAGGCGTTGAGTTGGTGGAGTCCAGCTACGACGATGCGGCGGGATTGACCAGGGCGTTCCAAGGGGCTGAGGGGGTGTTCGCAATGATTCCGCCGGACTTTGCGCCAGAGCCGGGTCTCCCGCAGCAGAAGCGGACGGTTGCTGCGATCCGTGAGGCGCTTGAGCAGGCTAAGCCGGGCAAGGCGGTGTTTCTTTCGTCGATCGGGTCCGAGCAGTCGAGTGGCCTCGGCCTTATTACATCGACTCACCTCCTGGAAGAGGCGACGCGAACGCTGCCGATTCCTGTAGCGTACCTGCGCGCCGGCAGCTTTATGGAGAACTGGCTGCCCGCCGTGGAACATATCCGCGCCACAGGCGAGATGCCGTTCTTTTATGCGCCGCTCGACCGCAAGTACCCGCTGGTGGCTACGCGTGACATCGGCCTGGCCGGCGCCAAGGTGCTTCAGGAGAGTTGGACGGGCGAACGTGTGCTGGAGGTGGAGGGTCCGGAGGGGGGAACCGACCTGTACGAGACGGCGGCGGCATTTGGCAGAGCGTTGGGACGCGAAGTGAAAGCTGTGCAATTGCCACAGGCGGCCTGGCAGAGCGTTCTGGAAGCCATGGGCATGCCGGCGGACCGGACCGGGCTCTACATGGAGATGGTGAACAGCTTCAACTCAGGGTGGATCCACTTCGGCAATCCAGGAACCGGGAAGTTTCACGGGCCGACGACGATTGAGGCATTTGCGCGAGAGCGGGTGAAGTGAGCTCCTCCGGGTGCGATTACTCAGTGGGAGAGTTGGCAGGACCGCCGGACGGACCGGCCATGCTAGCCGGAGGCGGCGGAATCGTGATGTCGATATTGGTGACGGGGCCGAGAGCTGAGAGGGGCGGCTTGATTTCGGCATTGTTGCCGACCACGACGATGGCGAGTTTTCCGGGCTCGATATATTTCTGAGCGACCCGGGTGACGTCGGCGGCAGTGACGCGCTCAATGCCGGAACGGAATTTCTCGAGGTAATCCGCTGGGTAGCCGTAGAAGGCGAGCGTGACCTGCTCGTTGAGGACCTTCTGCGGAGTGTCGTAGTTGAAGATGAACGAGTTCATGACCTGGTCCTTGGCCTTGGTCATCTCGGCCGGGGTCGGGGGCACGGACTTGAGCTTTGAAATTTCGTCAAGGATGGCCTTGGCCGCGGCGACGGTGGTGGCGCTCTTGGTGCCGGCTTCACTGCGGAAAAGGCCGGGGTGATCATAATCGGCGCCGAAGCCGCCACCGACATCATAGGCAAGTCCGAGACGGGTGCGGACGCTCTGGACGAGGCGGGAGCCGAAGCCGCCGGAAAAGATCTCGTTCATGACAGCGAGCGCGTAGTAGTCGGGGTTATTGCGCTCGGTGCCGAGGCCGACGATCTCGACCGTGGTCTGGTTCACATCGGGCTTGTCGGCTAAGTACACGCCGGGTTTTGGATCGGGGAAAATGTTCTTGAATACGGGGAAATCGGCGCCGCGCTGCATCGGTTCGAAGACTTTGCGCAGCTTCTGCTCCATCTGCGCGGAATCGAAGTCGCCGCCTACGGCGACGATGATGTTGTTGGGAACGACAGTGCGATCGTGCCAGGATTTGAAATCATCCAGGGTGACGGCTGCGATGGTGGAGTACTCGGCCTGCCGGCCGTAGGGGTTGCTGGCGCCGTAGACGATCTTGCTGGCTTCGCGAACCGCAATCTGGTCGGGGCTGTCATTTCGCCGGGAGATGGCGGTGGCAAGCTGACTGCGGGCGAGAGCCAGTTTGTCCGCCTTAAACTCCGGGTGCAGCAGCAGGTCCATGGCATCGGC
>JAICMT010000295.1 GCA_025929125.1 Acidobacteriaceae bacterium
GCTCGCTGGCCTGTGTGGTTCTAACTTCACCTCCGATGATGCCCGAAATCATGGCAGCGGAAACCGCGCCTGGGCGGTAGATGACGCGAGTTCCGAGGTCGAAGACGGTAGATTCCAGGCCCATGGTCGTTTGTCCTCCGTCGAGCACCGCATCGATTCTTCCATCGAGATCGGCGAGCACATGAGACGCGGTGGTAGGGCTCGGCCGTGAGAAGCGGTTAGCACTAGGAGCAGCGACGGGTACGCCCGCGCGGCGGATCAGCTCCAACGCGACAGGATGCGATGGCATGCGCACTCCGACCAGCGGACGGCCCGCGGTGACTGCATCCGGCACGGCAGCGGTGCGCTGCAGCAGAACGGTCAGCGGTCCAGGCCAAAAGGCAGCGGCCAGGGCGTCCACCTGAGGTCTGAGTTCATCGCTGAGGACCGCCACCTGCTCCAGCATGGCTTTATTGGCGATGTGCACGATCAGCGGGTCCCACCCGGGTCGCTCCTTGGCTGCGAATATTTTGGCTACTGCCTCGGGATCGAGCGCGTTAGCTCCGAGCCCGTACACCGTTTCACTGGGAAATGCCACGGTTCCACCTGAGCTCAGCAGCTCTGCCGCCCGAGCTATTCCGACGGAGGCGAGAATGCCCTCTCCCTTGAGCCGCTCCGTTTTCACGGCCTGCCTTTCTCCTGCGCCAAGCCCCGCCCTGAATGCGCGTTCATCGCTTCTACTATCGCCGTATACTCATCGCATGCAAAATGCCGAGATTGAGCTCAAGTTTCCCATCGACGATCTCTCCCGGCTTCAATCCCGCCTTCCTCACCTCGGCTTCCAAATCGACACGCCGCGCGCTTTCGAACAGAACACACTGTACGACACCGGCAGCCGCACCCTGCGGCTCTCCACGCAGATTCTGCGCATCCGGCGCTACGGGGAGATCTGGACTGTGACCCACAAGCGACAGCCCGGCAACAGCAGCGAAGAAGCAGACACCCGGTACAAAGTGCGGATCGAAACCGAAACCTGCGTGGAAGACGGCCCCGCACTGGCGGCGATCTTCGAACAGCTCGGCTACCGCGCTGTGTTCCGTTATGAGAAGTTTCGCACGGAGTGGTCTCAGTCGACGCAGTCGATAGAAGGCCCTCTCTTTGCGAACGCAGAACTCGGCCCAGAGGTTTCCAAACTTCCGAAACCCACCCATCTGGTCGTGGATGAGACGCCGATCGGCGACTTCGCTGAACTGGAAGGTCCGCCGGCGTGGATCGATCAGACGCTTGCTGCGCTGGGGATCGACCGCACCGCCTGCCTGACGGAAAGTTACGGCCGTCTTTTCCTGGACTGGAAGAACCGCACTGGCAGCGCGGCGGAGAACCTGACGTTTGAGGAGGTCACGTCCGCGGCAGGATCGCTGGTAGGTGCGCGCTGAAGTGTTGCGGCCGCAGCTCGCATGTCGTAGCCAATAGCGGGCCCATCGCACGAGGGCAGCCGGGGCTAGAAGATCTGGAAGTTGACTTCGACGTTTACCTGCACGGGAACGGGATGGCCGTTTTCCATTGCGGGCTTGAAGCGATATTGGCGCACCGCCTCAAGGGCCTTCTCATCCAAGCCCATGCCGACTCCCCGCAGGATATGTACATTCTGAGGCATGCCCTTGGTGTCCACAATGAGATTCACGGTGACCACACCCATGAACTTGGCCTTCCGCGCCTCTTCGCTGAACTCAGGCTCGACCTTGGAAATGAGCTCAGGGCTGGAGACTCCGCCGCCGACGCGCCTCAGTCCACCGCCGTAGTTGCCGCCGGTGCCCGGTCCGAGTCCGGAACCGTTGCCGGAGCCAAGTCCAGATCCACTGCCGTTGCCCATCGAAGTGCCAAGTAACGGCGAGTTGGGCACGCCCAGGTTGGGCATATTGTTGTTCGCCATCTTCAGGTCCTTCTGGACCTCGATGGTTGGCTCCGGCATTTTGATCTTTGGCTGCTCCATAGGAGGCGCCTTGGGCGGGGTGATCTGTTGGTCGGCGAACTTGGGCAAGTGCCCCTTGGTAACGGGGGTCGGCCCTCGCTGACCACCGCCGCCACCCATCCGGTCCTGCAATTTCGGCATTTCCGGAGGAGGGGTGAGGTTGGTCATGACGGCCGACTTTGCCTGAGAGGAAAACTGTACATGCTTATTCAGAGCCCAGCCGATGAGCGCGATCAGAATGGCATAGATGACGAAGGAAGCTGTCGTCGCACGCGGGTCCTGCCTGGTTTTCATCCGGTCCGGCACCGGAATCGGCTTGGATTCGAGGACCAGCGGGGGCAGCTTGGCTGGGAAGAAGACGTCACGGATGCTGCTGACGAGGGAGGCGAAGGTGCCCTCTTCCTGCATCAGCATCCCGCTCTCGCTGAGCGACGAATCCACACCGGCCTTCAATGCTGGGGCTGGCTTGACCTGCTCATCCCTCGGCACTATCTCAAAACTTGACAAGATGGTATGCCTCACCGGCAGGGGTGGGCCCGAAGCCTCTCTGCCTCTTCTCGAATCTCGCGCGCCGAGTGCTTCGGCCGCATTGCCGGTCTTCGCCGGTCTCTTCCATGCTGCGCGCGGGTTCTGGCCCCACGACACATTCTACAAAAGATTCCGCCGCCTTCGGCCTCCAGTCTCTTTGACGCATCATCCTATATGGAAGTCTCTCCCGGAATTCGATTCCCAACCTTCAGCAAATTGTTTTTTCTTTGCCACAGGACCGTTACTTACAAGAAACGTTGCCGGGTGCCCGCTGGTTCCAGCAAATCCTAGGGTTCACCTTGCGCGATCCAGTAAAGCAGCTTCCCTGGATGCGCTGTGGTGCTGCCCAACCTCGAGTTTCCCCATCAGCAGAGCGACAGACCAGTGGGCCAGCGGACCTATACAATAGATACTTGGCGGCCGCCAAGCTGCGGTTTTGAAGCTGTATCCAGGCCTTCGCCGACCGCCCGCACCACTCGCTCACTGAGGAACGAATGCCCGAAGCGCCCGCAATGAAGTCTGCCGTCCTCAAGGACGAAGCAGCGGACCCTAAGCCGCTGAAAGCCACCCTGAACCTGCCACAGACCGCGTTTCCGATGAAGGCGGGGCTGCCGGTCAACGAGCCGGCGCGGCTCTCCCGGTGGCACCAGGAAGACCTGTACGCCCAGATCCGCGCTGCCCGTTCGGGTGGCCCCCGCTACATCCTGCACGACGGACCACCCTACGCCAATGGCGCCATCCACCTTGGCCATGCTCTGAATAAGACGCTCAAAGATTTTGTGGTGAAAACACGCACCATGGCGGGCTACGATGCGCCTTACGTTCCCGGATGGGACTGCCATGGGCTGCCGATCGAGATCAAGGTGGATGAGCAACTGGGCCGCAAGAAGCTGGAGATGGACCCGGTCGAGGTGCGCCGCGCCTGCCGAGAGTACGCGCAGAAGTACCTGGATCTGCAGCGCTCGCAATTCATTCGCATGGGGA
>JAICMT010000057.1 GCA_025929125.1 Acidobacteriaceae bacterium
ATTGCGAATCCGCGGGCCGATGCGGAGAACGATCCGCCGATGGATATGGTGCGGCTTCGCGAGGGAGCGATTGCGACCAGCGGCAGCTACCGGCGCGGCGTGGATGTGCGTGGGGCGCACTTCTCGCACATTGTCGATCCGCGCACAGCGAGGACGGCGGAGCAAGTGTTGAGCTCGACGGTAGTGGCGCCGGATCCGTCGGAGGCGGGCGCGCTGGCGACTGCGTTCTCCGTAATGACTCCGGCAGAGAGCATGCGGCTGGCGAAACAGCTGGGTGATGTGGAATATCTGCTGGTGCTGCGGGATGGTCGGACAATGACGAGTCCGGGATGGTACCGACTAGAGACGCCTCGTCTGCTGACCGCGAGCTATTCGCCGAAGGCGGCGGCCAAGTCTGCGGCGAAGACGCCGGCGACGCCGCTGGACCTGGAGATTACGCTGGAGCTGGCGCGGATCGATACGCCGCGCTACCGCAGGCCGTATGTGGCGGTGTGGGTGGAGGACGCACAGGGCGAGCCGGTGCGGGCGATCTCCTTATGGTCCGAGAAGCCGCGTTATCTGAATGAGTTGCGGCGGTGGTATCACGACTATCCTCCGCAACGAACGCCTTTTGGCGGCGAGCTTTCGCCGAGCGTGTCGTCGGCGACGCGTTCGCCGGGCAAGTACACGCTGCGCTGGGATGGTATGAACGATAAAGGCGCTCCGGTGAAGCCGGGAAAATACACGATCGTGATTGAGGCGGCGCGCGAGCATGGCCGCTATGACCTGATGCGGCAGGAGATCAACTGGGACGGGCGGACGGTGCAGCAGTTCTCGTTGCCGGCCGGAAATGAGATTGCCGGCGTGCAGCTGGACTACGGGAAGCACGGGGAGTAAATGCCGACGGCGTTGGCGAAGGCCCCGATTCCCTTCCGTGTGCAGCTGCGGCGGCAGACCGCGATTGTTTCGCGCTGGCTGCACCTGTACCTGTCCATGGTGTCTTTTGCCGTGGTGCTGTTTTTCGCGGTCACTGGGCTGACGCTGAATCACGCGGAGTGGTTCTCCGGTCAGGTGCGGGAGACCCGCTACAGCGGCACAATACCTGTGAGATGGCTGGGCAAGACGCCGGACGAGACGGCGATCGTGGCGAAGCTGCGCGCCGATCACGGGATCAAGGGAGCGGTGGCGGATTTCCGGGCCGAAGGCGGGCAGGTGACCGTGTCGTTCAAAGGGCCGGGATATGCGGCGGACGCCTTCATCGATCCGGAGAAGGGCACCTACGACCTGGTGGAGACGCGCAACGGCCTGGTCGCGGTGCTCAACGATCTGCACAAGGGTCGGGACTCGGGACGGGGCTGGTCCGTGGTCATTGACGTCTCGGCGGTCCTGCTGACGCTGGTGTCGCTGACGGGTCTGCTGCTGCTGTTCTTTGTGTACAAGCGAAGGACGTCGGGGCTGATTCTGGCGGCGGCCGGGGCGGCGGTTTGCTGGATGGTGTGGATGCGGTACGTGCCGTAGCCGTCCGGCGATTGAAATTTGCAGAACGGGGGCGTATCTTAAAGAGAGCGAGTTTGTTCCGTAGCATTGCCGTGAACGCACCGGCGATTCCGAACCCTGGTGGTAAGCAAGCGGGGATCCCGGAGATGGCGGAAGAGATGAGTGGGCGAAAGCCCACTTTTTGTTGCTCGGAAGAAGGTTCGCGACGGGCGCGTAAGTGATTGAAGTTGCAGGGATTGAGGGAAACCGGAGCGAAGGTTCCATCCGATCTTCGCCCGAAACCTCGGGCTCGTCTCAATGCAAGGGATTCAGGGCAAGCGATTCAGGGCCAGGAATGGCGGCGAAGCCGGGCAGGGTTATGGCGTTTGAGATTGGCGAAGTTCGGAGAATTGCGGAGCGCGTAGCGGCGTCGCACCACCTGGAGGTGGTGGACGTGGAGTTTGGCGGCGGGGGCAAGAGCCGTGCGCTGCGGGTGTATCTGGAGAAGGATGCCGCCGAACGGGCAAAGCTGAAACAGCGGGCGGCGGCGGGTGAGGAGCTGGATGTGCCGAAGGGGGTTCCAGTGGAGCTGCTTTCGGGCGTGACGCATGAGGACTGCGCGGCCTTCGCGAACGACTTTGGCACGGTGTTGGATGTGGAGAATGCGATTCCGGGCGGAGAGTACACGCTGGAGGTGTCGTCGCCAGGATTGGAACGGAAGCTCTCACGGGCGGAGGAGTTCGAGCGGTTTACAGGAAGCCTGCTCAAAGTAAAGCTGTTTGCGGCAGTGAACAACAGCAAGGTGTGGACGGGAAGGCTGGCGGGGTTCGCCGACGGCGTGGTGCGGATTGATCTGAGCGCCGTGAAGCAGAAGGGCAAGAAGAAGTCAGGGAACAAAGATCAGGGATCGGCGAACAATGTTCTGGAGATTCCGCTCAGGGATGTGGAGAAGGCGAACCTGGTTGCGGAGATCTAATGCAGGCAGTGGATAGGAAACAGTTGCTAGTTGTTCGTTGCTGATTGCTGGCTGCCGGTTGTGATTGATTGAGACGAATTGAGGGTAGAGATGGCGAGTGTTCTGTATCAGACGATTGAGACGTTGAGCCGCGACAAGGGCATCGAGGCGGACATCGTGGTTGGCGCGGTGGAAGACGCAATTGCGCTGGCAACCCGGAAGTACTACCGGACGCAGGAGAACATGCGCGCGGAGATGGATCGCGAGACGGGTGAGATTCGGGCTTACGTGTACAAGATCGTGGTAGAAGGCCCAGAGCAGGTGGAGGACGAGATCAACCAGCTGACTCTGGAACAGGCGCGGGAACTGGCGCCCGAGGTAGAGGTGGGCGCGGAGCTACGCTTTTACAAGGACACGTCGCCGCTGGGGCGAATCGCGGCGCAGATGGCGAAGCAGGTCATCTTCCAGAAGGTGCGCGAGGCGGAGCGGGACACGGTGTTTCTGGAGTACAACCACCGCGCGGGTGAGGTGCTGAACGCCACGGTGAAGCGGCTGGAGCCGATGGACGTGATTTTCGATCTGGGTAAGGCCGAGGCGCGCATGCCGAAGCGGGAACAGAGCCGCCTGGAGCAGTTCTCAGTGGGCGAGCGGGTTCGTGTGGTGCTGCTGCGGGTGGACCGCGCCGCCAAGGGGCCGCAGGTGATTGTGAGCCGGGCTGCGCCGGGTCTGGTGCAGAACCTGTTCCAGAGCGAAGTGCCGGAGATCTATGACGGCACGGTATCGATCCGGGCGATTGCACGCGAGGCCGGTGAGCGAACGAAGATTGCGGTGCAGAGCCGGGATAAAGATGTCGACCCGGTGGGCGCATGCGTGGGTATGAAGGGGATGCGGGTGCAGTCGATTATCCGCGAGCTGCGCGGCGAGAAGATCGACATCATCGAGTACTCGGACGAGATTACGACGTTTGCAGAGAAGGCGCTGCAGCCGGCGAAGGTGAGCAAGGTCTCGATCGTGGACCTGAACGACAAGCAGCTGGAGGTCATTGTCGATGACACCCAGTTGAGCCTTGCGATTGGTAAAAAGGGCCAGAACGTGCGGCTGGCGGCGAAACTGCTGGGCTGGAAGATCGATATCAAGAGCGAAGAGGAGAAGCGCCAGGAAGTCGAGCAGCAGATGAGCGGGATGGGCGCTTCGGTTTCAACCCCGATCGAACAGATCACGGAACTGGGCGAGACCATCCAGGAGAAGCTGATCGCCGCCGGAGTCACCACGGTGGAGCAGCTTGCGGACATGACTCCGGAGCAACTGGAAGAGATTCCGGGGATTGGCGAGAAGACGCTGGAGAAGATTTCAGTGGCGGTGCGGCACTACTTCGGCCAGTACGAAGAGGGCGAAGAGAGGCCGGAGCCGGCGGTGAGCGCGGACGAGGCGCATCCAACGGTCGAGACCGCGGAGGAGCCTGCGGGCGATGGTAACTCGACGGAAGTGACGGAAGGGGAGGGTTCAATGGCAAAGACACCGGAAGAACTGCTGGCCGCGGACGCAAGTGCAGTCGGAGATGCCGAAGAGGTGCGCGAGGTTTCGACAGAGGATATTGCGGACTCTGAAGAGGCCCAGTCGGAGAGCGACGCCTATACGGACGCGGATGCTCGGATGGAGGCCATTGAGCTGGACAACGACGCCACAGATCAGCTGGTGGCCGAGAGCCAGGAGGTCTCCGACGAGGTGATCGACGCGGACGAGCACGACCGTGGGTAAGTACGTTTTTGGGCAGCAACGGAGCTCTGGAGATGGAATCTGCGGTTTCGCGGACTCGAAATTCAGGGATAATAGAGACTGGAACAATTCCTACTTCGAAGAGGCTGAAATGAACAGCTAGCGCAGTCGGGGAATTAAACGAAAAGGGACGGATGAGCAAAGTTCGAATCAATGATCTCGCGCGGGAACTTGAAGTCAAGAGCCGGTCCATTCTGGACGCTCTGACGGCAGTCGGCGTGACTGAACCAAAGACGCACTCGAGCTCGATTGAGGCCAACGAGGCCGAGCGCGTGCGCGACTATCTGAAGAATCGGCGCGGCGGCACACAGTCGGGACGGTCCGGCGGTGGCGAGACGAAGCCGGCGTTCAACCTCTCCCATATTTCGAAGCCCGGCGACGCGCTGAAGGCGATCCTGGAACGGAAACAACAGGAGGCGATGGCCAAGAGCCAGCCGGCACGGCCAGCGGCGGTGGTAGCGGCCAGGCCTGCAGGCACTCATGTCGTCGCACCTGCACGTCCCGGTGCGCCAGCTCCGGCTGCATCTGCGACGCCCGGCACAGCAGCGACCAGCGCGACGAGCACGCCCGCAGCTTCTCCTGCACCGCCAGCGACTGCACAGCCGGCGCGTACGGTGGCACCGGCGCCGCCGGCGCCGGGAAGAATTGTTCCCCAGCCGCGGCCTGCGGCTCCGGTGATTGCTCCTCCGCCTGCGATTGCAAGCAAGCCGCCGGTTGGAGCGGTGGTGGCAAGGCCGCCAGTGGTAGTGGCTCCTCCAGCACCACCTGCGGCTCCGGCGCAGAGTGTTCCGGCTGGCGCTGTGCCCGCAACTTCGGCTGCGCAGGTGACGGCTGCCGTTGCGGTTCCCACAAAGCCCGAGCCCGCGACGACGACTGCTACGGCTGCAGAGGCCGCAACCCCGGCTGCGACGATCGAGGCAGAGTCGGCTACGGCTCCTCCAACCAATGTTTCTGCGGTTCCGGTGCGGCGCGTGGTGATGCCGCAGACCGGTCCGCGTCCTGTGTATGCCGCGCCAGCCGCTCCGGCGGGTGGGATTCAGCGGGGACGCCCGATTTTCGAGCGGCCACGTCCGCAGGGACCAGGAGGCGGCGCACCGGGGCAGCGTCCTCCGATGGGACCGGGGGCGCGCAGGCCAATGCATCCGACGCGCACGTTCCCGGGTGGCCCGAGTGGGCCGGGTGGTCCACGCCCTGGATTTCCGGGTGGCCCGAGGCCAGGCTTCGGAGCGCGGCCGGGTATGGGCGCCCCAGGCACGCTTCCGCCTCCGGGCGAGGCTCCAACCGGACAGAGGCCGAGTCAGAGGCCGGGTCAACGCCGGGGCAACCAGCGCTACGAAAAGGTGAAGGAAGGCCCGATGAAGGGCTTCCAGCCGCCACCGCGGTATGGCGGCGCAATGATGTCGCAGGGACCGGTGCCGATTACCAAGTCGATTACGGTGACCGAAGGGATCAGCGTAAAGGACCTGGCGGAGAAGCTGGAGGTTCGGGGCAAGGACCTGATTGCAACCCTGCTGATGAAAGGCGTGCTGGTGACGGTGAACCAGTCGCTGGACAGCGAACTGGTAAAGGACGTGGCGCGGCAGTTTGGGGCCGAGGCTACGGTGATCTCCGTCGAAGAGCAGTTGGAGAACGAGGCAATCGAGGGCCTGCTGGAAGATACGACCGGCCTGGTGGAGATTACGCGTCCTCCCGTGGTTACTGTGATGGGCCACGTCGACCATGGCAAGACATCGCTGCTGGACGCAATCCGCTCGACGGATGTAGCGGCGGGCGAAGCTGGCGGCATTACGCAGCACATCGGCGCGTACAAGGTGAAGATCACCAAGCCGGACTCGCCGGCGTTTGGGCGCGAGATTGTGTTCCTGGATACGCCAGGCCACGAGGCCTTCACGCGGATGCGTGCGCGTGGCGCGAAGATCACCGACATTGTGGTGATCGTAGTAGCGGCGGATGACGGCGTGATGCCGCAGACGCTGGAGGCGATCGACCACGCACGGGCGGCGAACGTGCCGATTATCGTGGCGGTGAACAAGATCGATAAGCCGGATGCCAACCCGGACCGCATCAAGCAGCAGATGGCGGACCGAGGATTGCAGCCTGACGACTGGGGCGGCGATACGCCATTCGTGAATGTGTCCGCGAAGCAGCGCATCAACCTCGACGGACTGGAAGAGATGATCTGCCTGCAGGCGGACCTGAAGGACCTGAAGGCGACCCCAGACCGGGCGGCTGTGGGTACTGTCGTAGAAGCCAAGCTGGACCGCGGACGCGGCGCAGTGGCGACCGTGCTGGTGCAGAACGGAACATTGCGCACTGGCGACAGCTACATTGTGGGCAATACGTTCGGCAAAATTCGTGCGATGTTCAACGATCGCGGCCAGCCCATCGTCGAGGCGGGACCGTCCACTCCGGTGGAGATCCTGGGCCTGGAGGGCATGCCGGACGCGGGCGATACATTCCTGGTGATGGCCGATCGCGACAAGGCCAAGGGCATTGCCCAGTATCGCAAGATGAAGGAACGCGAGAGCCAACTAGCAAAGAGCTCGCGCGCGTCACTCGAAGGGCTTGCGGAGCAGATCAAGCAGGCCGGCATCAAGGACCTGAACCTGATCGTGAAGGGCGACGTGCAGGGCTCGGTGGAGGTGATTGCCGAGGACCTGGCGGCGATGACGACGGACAAGGTCCGGGTCCGCGTGCTGCACTCGGGCGTGGGCGCGATCACGGAGTCGGATGTGCTGCTGGCATCGGCTTCGAACGCCGTCATCATCGGCTTCAATGTTCGGCCGGAGCGCAAGGCGCAGGAGCTGGCCGACCAGGAGAAGGTGGAGATCCGGCTGCACTCGATCATCTACGAGTTGCGTGACGAGATCACCAAGGCGATGTACGGATTGCTGGAACCGGTCTTCAAGGAGAACTTCGCCGGCCGCGCCGAGGTGCTGAACGTCTTCAAGATCACAAAGGTGGGCCAGATTGCCGGCTGCCGCGTGACCGACGGCGTGATTTTGCGCAACGCGCAGGTACGCGTAATGCGCGAGGGCAATGAGGTGTGGCGCGGCAAGATCGCTTCGCTGAAGCGCTTCAAGGAAGATGTGGCCGAGGTGCGTCAGGGCACGGAGTGCGGCATCGACCTCGGGAGCTTCAAGGATGTACGCGTCGGCGACATGCTGGAGACGTTTACGACGGAGAAACTGGCGGCTGAGCTGGGACAGACGGTGCGAGCTACGGCAGCCGCGGCGGCAGCAGCAGAGGCGGCCGAGACTCCCGCGAACGCGTAACGCAGAAGCAGGCAAAGCAGAGCGGGCCGGGGCAATTGTCCCCGGCCTATTTTTTGCGTTCGGACGGCATCCGATTGCGCGCGGAGCACGGCTTTCGTATAAATAGAACCCGGTTCAGCGTTGACATGAAAATTCTCGCCAAACTTGTCGGTAGTAGCGTGCTTGCCTTCCTGAGCGTGGCGCCGTTGTGCGCTCAGACTTCCAAACAGCTCGAGGCCCATGGTGTCTCGGTCTCGGATACAACGTACCGGGGCAAAGCGGCGGTCCGCGTCGATGCACTGCCCGCTGCCTCCAACGGGCAGTCCTATGCGATCCTCACCGGAAGTCGATTCCACAACGGCACAATTGAAGTGGATCTCGCCGGCAAGCCCGCCGCGAACGCCTCGGGTGGCGCGCGCGGTTTCATCGGCATTGCGTTCCGCATGCAAGGCGACCGGTACGAGTACATCTACCTGCGTCCCACCAACGGCCGTGCCGAGGACCAGGTGCGGCGCAATCACTCCACGCAGTACGGCGCACAGCCGGAATACGATTAC
>JAICMT010000276.1 GCA_025929125.1 Acidobacteriaceae bacterium
CGGCGCCAGCCGCACCCTCGGCATGCAGATGATTACAGACTACGTGCCGGGTTCCTACATGACGCATGACATGCTGCACATGCGCGGCGGCCATCAGACTAGCTGGCTGATCGATGGCGTCGCAATTCCCAACACCAAGATCGGCTCAAATGTGGGTCCGCAGATCGACCCGAAGGATATCGACCAGCTCGAGACGCAGCGCGGCAGTTACACCGCCGAGGTAGGCGACCGGACCTACGGCGTCTTCAATGTGCTGCCTCGCAACGGATTTGCCTACAACCGGGAGGGAGAGCTGCGGGTTTCGGGCGGCAATCTGGGCTCGGGCGAGACCCAGCTTTCCATGGGCAATCATTCCGCGAAGACCGCCTGGTATGCCAGCCTCACTGGTTCCCGATCTAATTTCGGACTAGCCACGCCGGTGGCTGGGATCTTCCACGACGCGACGAACTCCGGGAGCGGTTTCCTGTCCCTGCTGCGCAATCAGACCTCCAGAGACCAGCTGAGGCTGGATGCGCAGTATCGTCAGGACTTCTTCCAGATTCCATACGATCCGGATCCAAACGATTGGGAGCAGGCGAGCCAGTACTACAACTCTTACGGACTTCGCGATGGCCAGCGGGAGCGGGATTCGTTCGTGATCGCAAACTGGGTACACACGCTTTCCCCCAAGACGGTGGTAGAGGTAGCGCCTTTCTACCACTTCAATCAGGCCAACTATGACTCTGTCAATGCTGACTTCCCGGTCGCGACTACCTGGCACCAGACCTCGAATTATGCAGGCGCTCAGGCGGATGTACGAGCTGACCTAGGGGCAAACAGCTTTTCCGCAGGGATGTACTCCTTCTTCCAGAACGAGAGCGATCTGTTCGGGGTGGTGGTCAACGATCAGAGCTTCCCGGCCCACACCGTAGCCAACACACATTCCGCTGCGAACGCGGGACTGATCGAGTTCAGCATCTCCGACCATCTGCGGTTGAACCGATACATCGCTCTGCTGGGCGGAATGCGATTCTCAAGCTTTCATTCCGGGAACACAGAAGGCGCGGCTTATCCGCGGATCGGCGCTACGGTGGAGATTCCTCGGCTGCATTGGGTCCTGCGCGCCTTTTATGGGCACTTTTTCCAGCCTGCCCCGGTGGAGACGGTTTCGAGTGAATTCCTCAATTACGTGACCAGTCAACCTGGCCACAACGCCTTTGTCCCGTTGCCCTCGGAGCGCGATGAAGAGCACCAGTTTGGCGTTCAGATTCCATGGAAGGGCTGGTCCCTGGACGTGGACAACTTCAGGACTCGGGTGAACAACTTTCTCGACCACGCAAATGCGGGCGAGTCGAACGCCTATTTCCCGATTGCCGTGGATGGCGCTCTGGTGCGCGGGTGGGAAATGAGCCTGCGCTCGCCGGAGCTGGGACGACTCGGCCAATTCCACCTGGCCTATGCCAACCAGATCGCGGAGCAGCGCGGGAACGTGATCGGCGGCTTTGCGTGCAGCGATTCCGCTGATGCTGCCTGCAATCTAGGGGAGGACTACACGCCGGTGGACCACGATCAGCGCCACACGCTGAACACGGGCTTTACGGCGAGACTGCCGCAGCAGAGCTGGTTTGCCACGAATGTGTATTACGGCTCCGGATTTCATAACGGACTGGCGGGATCGGGCGTGGGTCCATATCAGGCGGATTATCTGCCTGCGCACACGACCTTCGACGTCTCGGCGGGGCACAGCTTCGGAGACAAGTGGAAGCTCTCAGCCAGTGTGATCAACGTAACCAATCACAGGGTGCTGCTGGATAATTCCATTACGGTAGGGGGCTTTCACTTCAACGATCCCAGGATGTTTTCGGCTGAGCTGCGGTACCGATTCCACTTCTAGTGCGCCGGCGCCCGCTCTCAGTCCTTCGCGAAACGCTGCAAAGCCCGCCGGTTGGCGGGCTTTGTGTGGAGCATAACGCTACGAGTCAGGTCGATCAGGCTTCGGACTTAGCTTCGGCCTCGGGGCTCTCGCCGGCGGCGGCCTGCTGCTCTTCCAGTTGCTTGGCGAGTTCCTCGCGTTTCTTGGCGCGAGCCTCGGCGCGCTTCTGGCGCTTCTCGTCGAGTTCCTTTTCGGCTCCGAGCAGCTCGATGTAGGCCATCTCGGCCGCATCGCCCTGCCGCGGTCCTTTGCGGGTGATCCGTGTGTATCCCCCGTTGCGGTCGCCATAACGCGGGGCGACGACGTTGAACAGCCGTTCCACCGACTCCGGAGTGAGCAGGTAGGCAAGCGCCTGGCGGCGGGCGTGCAGGGTGCCGCGCTTGCCAAGGGTAATCATGCGCTCGACCAGCGGCTGAGCGGCCTTGCACTTGGTGAGGGTGGTCTCGATCCGGTCCATCAGAATGATGGAGGTAACGAGGTTGCGCAGCACGGCGCGACGGTGAGAGGTGTTTCGGCCGAGCTTGTAGCCGGCATTACGATGGCGCATGATGATCTCCTTCGGCCCGGCTTTCTGCCGTGGGCCGGCCCTACAATTTTGTTGACGATGATGTGCAGCGGAGCCTCGCGTCCGTGAAGACGCGCGAGCGACTTGCAACCTACCGTCCCGGCGGTGCTGCTGCCTTTGACGTGAGCCTTGAGAGCTCAGGCGCGGAACGGGCGGCGGTCCAGGGCGGCGAACTGCTCCTGAACCCGCATCCTGTCCATTGTACTGGCTGCTGGCAGGATGGTGTCAATCAAGGCGGCCGGGAACTGGTGCTAGACTTCCACCGCAACGAAAGTGGTATACACCCGTTCCATATCCCCCTATTTGCTATGCATCAGGGCAGAAGATGCGGGCGATCACACGTGAAACCGGAGGATAGGATGCAGAACGCCGTCTCTATTACCCAGAGTGCCGGGGCTGAACGGGCGCCTACTTCCAGCTACAAAGGCGCCGCCATTTACCTGTTCTGGGGGATTCTGTTTACTTTCAGGGGACTTGTCCATCTTACGGGGCGGTCTTCACATCCCTCCCCGGCATTCCTCCTTGTGGGAATTTGTCTGCCGCTGATCGGTGGGCTCGTCTTGTGCTCGTTGGGCCTGATTCTCCTCTTCGGGATGGCCTCTATCGGTGAGTTGGAATACCGGCAGATTAGCGATCGCGGGGTCGAACAAAGAGTGCGCGATCGTTATGCCGCCGAGCTGGATCAATTGTCCTCAATTGGATTCAGCTACGATTTCACGTCAGGTGAGGCAATGTCCGCGGCTCGCATCCTGCTGGTCTATCCTACATTCATCCTGTTGCAGGCGCGTGCGAATGGCGCAGTCCTGGCGCTTGGGCGTGGGCCCAGGATTCTGTTAGCTGCACCTGTGCTCAGCTCCGTAGATGGACGAGTCTTTGCGCATCCGCAGACTCGTGGGGTCACGTTTTATACGGCGCTTCGCAAGGGGCTCTTGTTGATTACGAAGAACTACGACAGTCTCTCCTGCGAAACCTCGGAATGCGTGATACGCGCCTGGGACAGCACGGTGGCGGAGGCATGGCAGAGCCACAAGCAGTGGGTAAATCAAATCGACACAGAAGCCAATCCTGC
>JAICMT010000189.1 GCA_025929125.1 Acidobacteriaceae bacterium
ACCCCCGACCCAGCAGCTCAAGCCCGAGTGCGAGCCCAATGATGCCGGCTCCCGCAATCGCAACGTCACATGAAGTCTGCCCCACCATCTCAATCCGTTCCAGCCAGCCCCGGGCTCTCTCCCGCCGGACTTCTGCTGCCAATTACTTTGACTTGCCCGGAGTGCTCCGGCCTGCATCTTCTGGCTTGGTCTGATTCTTCCAATTGGGCCCCGGAGTGCTCTTGCGCACCCCATCCTCCGGCCTCGATATCCCGACCAGCTGCAGCAGTCTTCCAAGCACGTGCTTCACGGAAGCCATCCCATTCGCCCTCTCTGTAAACCTACGCTATTTTTCTACGATATTTTTTAAGGATGCGACCGCTGGAAACCCTGCCCCACGCCGCGGCACTTCGATGTCTCGCGGTTTGCCTGTTGCTCTGCCGCGTCAGCCTGGCGGAGCCCGCCCCCAAAGCGGAGCCGGCCCCCAAACCAGCACCCGACGTCATCTTCTTCACCAACGGGGATCAGCTTTCCGGCACCTTGGAACGCGCCGTCGGCAAGTCGATTATTTTCAAGAGTGATGTAGCGGGCGAGATCACCGTTCCCCTCGATAAGATCAAGGAACTCCGCTCCACCGGCAGCTTTGCGGTGCTTCGTAAAGACATCCCTCCGACCCGCAGAAACGTTTTCCCCGGCACTCTCGATTACCAGGACGGCACGCTTACGGTGCTCAGTCCGCTCGCCGCACCTCAGAACGTTCCTGCGGCGCAGGTTTCTTACATCATCGACCAGCGCACCTATGACATGGAGCTAGAAAAGAAGCCCGGCGCGCTTTACGGCTGGCACGGCTCCATCAGCGGCGGAACTACCATTGTCCGGTCCACCAGCAATGGATCCACTTACACCGCGGGACTCACACTGACGCGCGCCATTCCCGCGGTACCGTACCTGCCGGCGCGCAACCGTACCGCATTTAACCTACAGGAGACCTACGGCAAGCTCACCTCGCCGGTCATCCCCCAGACCCAGCCGCCGAGTCCCCCCTCCGTCGCCCTTACCAGCATCTTCCATTCGGATCTGGAGCGCGACGAGTACTTCTCCACGCGGTTTTACGGGCTGGTGCAGACCAGCTTTGACCACAATTACTCACAAGGTCTTAATCTGCAGCAGGTCTACGGGGGAGGGATCGGCTGGACTGCCATCAAGGATGCGCGCCAGGAGCTCGATGCCAAGGCGACGGCGCAGTACGAGAAGCAGGAGTTCGAAACCCCTGCAAACAACATGAATCTGATCGGCTCCACGATCTCCGAAACCTACCATCGCGCCCTGCCGCGCAAGCTGGTCTTCAGTGAGACTGTCAACCTGCTGCCCGCATGGAATGAGCTGCACGCGTACTCAGCCAATGCCAGCGCCGGCCTGGTTCTGCCGCTTTTCAAACGGCTCTCGCTCTCTGTCACCACCTCGGACAACTTCCTCAATGACCCGGCAGCAGGCTTTAAGAAGAACAGCTTCCAGTTCGTTACCGCGGCCTCTTACACGTTGCGCTGACTAAACGGTCTCGCTACTTCGCCGTGAGGATACTCATCACTGGATCAGGCAAGGCCTGGTCTGCATTCTTCAGTAACAGAGTGACCTGCCACATTTCGGTATCGCTGAGCACGTGGTCAAAGGACGGCATCCCGGTTAGCCGGATTCCATTTGCAACCTTCCAGTACGTGACCCCCGGCTCGTCATCGCTGACCCCCACCACCCTTCCCCTCGGGTGCTTCTTCCAGAGCTGAGGGGCCGAGGGGTACATGTGCCTTGCAAATGCGACATCGTGCCCCGGAGTTCCATGGCATGAGGCGCACTGCGCCCGGTACACCTTGGCGCCTCCCTCGAACGCGTCCTCGCTCGCGCCAAAGGGCGGCTGCCGCATCTGACTCGCAATCCGCGCCTTAAGGGGAACCCGGACAATCTTGGCCTCCAACGGAAACGGCTTGTCGGAGGTTGCCACCGGAAGCGCTCCCCAGGCCAGATACATGGCCACACCTGCAACCACAGCCGCAATTCCCAGCACAAAACCCAGCAGCAGCTTGCCCATCCCGCCGCCCGAACCGTTGCCTTTCGCCACTTCGCGCCTCCACACAAGAATCAGTGCTCAATGTTCTAATAAGACGTGGCTCTTCAAGCGTGAGCCGCGCCGTTGTCTGTCCCGCTCAACGCTATCAAAAAGCAAGCCCTCGCAGGAGTCCTCGACTGATGTTTCGATCGCTGTCCGGTGTAAGAACCTTCATGCATGCTGCCGCCGCCATTCTAATCGCCACCGCTGTGGCGGCTGTTCCCGGACAGGCACAGAACCGCCGTATTACCCGCGAGACGAACGCCAATCGCCGCGCCCGCATCGAGCGTATTGAGCGCGAGACCTACACGCACCGTTGGGAGATTGGCGGCGGCGGTGGGTTCCTTCGCTTCCGCAGCGGAGAGGCGACCCAGAAGAACAGTGAGATTGGCTTCTGGATGAACGGGACCTACTATCTCAGCGAGAAGCTCGGAGTTACCGGCGAGGTCCGCGGATTCTACGGCAACGGCAAGATCCCAAACTATAACCCCTTCGCCGCGCTGGTCGGCAATCCTCAGATCTCCGAGTACCCCTTCCTGGGGGGACCCACTTACCGCTTCCGGCTGTGGCAGCACACTGCGGTCAGCGCCTTTGCTTTGGGCGGAACGGCGATCGGGAAATTCGATAGCGCCTCGAAGGGGGTGCCCGCCTCCCAGCTCGGTTTCTGGCCTTCCACCAGCGCGCGCCCCGCGTTCTCAGTCGGCGCCAATTTCGACCTGAATTTCTACCCGAACCTTGCTTTTCGCGTCACTCCGAATTACCTTGGCACCACCTTTGGGGGCAACCTTCAGAACAACTGGGGGTTCAATATGGGGCTGGTCTACCGCTTCGGTCGCCAGCAACACTAGCCTCCGGGGGTCACGGTTCGGATTGAGGCGTACATGAAGATGGCTCGACCGCTGCTCCCGGTCTTCCTGCTTGGCTGTACTGTCTCTCCCCCCTTTGTGCACGCTCAGCTGGCGAGTCCCCCTGGTCCGGGTGCTACCGCGCCGACCTCGGACGCGAGCGGAACCGTGACCTTCCGCAGCAACGTTCCACTCGTCATTCTGGATATCGTCGTCACCGACGCCAAGGGTACCCCAGTCACTAATCTCACCCAGTCCGACTTCCAGGTGGAGGAGAATAAGCAGCCGCAGTCCATCCTGCACTTCGAGCAGGCCGGCGCGCGAGTGCCGTCTCCCACCCTCAGCATCAACTCCACCGCGGACCTTGACCGGATTGCGCCGCAGGCCCCGGTGCAGATCATCGTGCTCGACGAGTTCAACACTCGCTTCGAAGACATGGCCTTCGCCCGGTACTCTCTCAAAAAGTTCCTCTCCAGGCAGCCCGGCAAACTCAGCACTCCTACGCTGCTCGTCGCTGTCGACCTGCGTAACTTCAACGTGCTGCATGACTATACGCAGAATAAGGACGAGATCGTACGGGCGCTGGACAAGCATTTCGTCGGCTTCCCCTGGCAGACGCACCAGAACGCCTGGGTCGCGGAGCGGTACCAGATCGCATTCATCACCCTCCGCCGGGTTGCCGAAGCCGTCATGGGCCATCCCGGGCACAAGAACATGGTCTGGATCGGCCGCGGCTTTCCGCCCTACAACATCACCAATGCGCCCATCGACACCTCCGTCCGGCTCAACAACGCCGTTCAGGACTGCGTCAACATCCTCCGCGACGCGCGCATTACCCTCTACACCATCGATCCCGCCGGGGTGATGATCGATCCCGGCAAGTACGGCCAGGACGCCGCGTTCAACGACCCGCTCGGCGGCAACTATCAGTTTGCCGAGTTGGCCCGCGCCACCGGCGGAGCCGCGCTCTACGGACGCAATGACGTCGACGCGGAGATCGACTCCGCTATCCAGGACGGCTCCAGCTTTTACACCCTCACCTATCGGCCGACCAACTCCTCCACCGACCCAACGCATTTCCGCAAGATCACAGTCTCGATCGACCATCCCGGCTTCAAGGTCCTCACTCGCCAGGGCTATTTCCTGCGCTACGGCCCCGGCGCAGTTAATCCCACCAACCCATCCAGAAGCTTGGTCACCGACCTTCTGGCCGCCGACACCAGCAACATGGCGTACGACGGCGTGCCTTTCACCGTTACCACGGGAGCCTCCGGGCCCACCGAGTTCGACGTCCACCTCGCTGGCAGAGGCCTTGTCTGGACGCCCGCCACCGACACCGAACCCCGCCACGCCGACTTCATCTTGATCGTCTCTACCTTCGACAAAAAGGGAAACGAGCTCCACCGCGACGCCCGTAGCTATAAGATTCCGGCCAGCGGCGAGGTCCCCGCTGTCGGACCTCTGCTGCGTGGTGTCACCATCCGCTATTTCAGCCAGAAGGACCCCAAGGCCGTTCGCGCTCGCTTCACGGTACGTGTCTCCGCGTCCGGTCGCATCGGCACCCAGGACGCCCTCATCGCCGCCAAGTGAGGGGTTAACTCCACATGTCCCCGAAGCAACTCCCGCCTTTGGGCCATTGAGGCCTACCCCTGCAGCGGAGCATCATCCCGCTATGCA
>JAICMT010000215.1 GCA_025929125.1 Acidobacteriaceae bacterium
CAAGACTCCCCAACAAGACCTCCGGGTCATCTTGAAGATTACGAGTGACGACAACCGGCTGCAATCCACGCTCTACAGCATTGACCAGCCACAGGCGCCTCCGTTCAAAGGATCTCAAACGCATTTTGAGGCCGGAACGCTCACCGTTTTGATCGATCTTATCCAGGTGAAATTTGACGGCAAGATATCCACGGACGGCAACTCGATCAGCGGCACCTGGACCCAAGGTCCGTCCTCTCTTCCGTTGAACCTCACCCGCGCAACGAAGGAAACTGCCTGGGAGATTCCCGCACCTCCTCCTCCGCCCAAGGTCATGGCTGCCGATGCGAATCCGTCGTTTGAAGTCGCGACCATCAAGCCGAATCCCAGCGGCAACTCCGGCCTGCAGGGGTTGACCATGAACAATCGCAACTTCCGCGTACGCAACGGCTCGCTATTGGATCTCCTCGGCTTCGCCTACAACGTGCAGCCGAAGCAAATTATCAATGCGCCGGACTGGGCCGGTTCGGATCGCTACGACATTGACGCCATTCCGGACAAGGAAGGCACGCCGAGTACCTCGCAAATCGCGGTGATGATCCAAAAGCTCATCGTGGAACGCTTTGGGCTGAAAGTCCACCAGGAAAAGCGGGATATGGCTGCCTTCGTCCTCACCGAAGCTAAAAGCGGCTCCAAGCTCACGCCCACGCAGCTTAACCAGCCGCTTCCCGGACTCGGTATGTCACCCGGCGAAGGCGGACTGCGCCTGAACGTCGTCAATGCGACCATGGATGACTTCACCGGATTTCTGCAGCTCCTCATTCTGGATCGACCCGTTGTTAACAACACTGGACTGAAGGGCCGCTACGACTTCCATGTCACCTTCACGCCCGACGATTCGCAGTTCCATGGTCATCCGCCGTCCTTCGGCCGGCCACCCGCAGCCGGTGGAGCGGCAGCGACGGACCCGGCAGCGCCCGCTGCGGCGACGGCCCCAAACCTCTTCGAGGCGCTACAGCAGGTTGGGCTTCACCTGAGCCCCGAGAAGACCCCGGTTCCTGTCGTTGTTATCGATCATCTGGAGAAGCCCTCGGCTAACTGAGGGAATCTCGCTTAGCGATCGCGGGAGGTGACCGAGCCGGGCACCCAGAGCAGGGCGCGCTTTGCATCAGTCACAGGCAGGTCGGCGATCGAGAGCCGGGTGCCTCCGCGTAGGCGATGGAGCCGTGGAGCCGCACCGGGCCCGCTCAGGTCCTGAGTAGGATTCGTGTGTCGGTTAGCGGTCGCGAGATAACCAGGCTTGGCACCAAAGCAGACCGCGCTTAGCTCGACAGTGGAGAGCAGTGCGGCTCAGTCAAGAAGGTTATCGGGGATACCCGGATGCCTTCATTCGTGACATAGTCGTGGCGAAGGCCGGGCTTTGCACGGTCTCTTCTGAGTTGTTATAGCCGCGGAGATGGTCGAGTTCTGCTGGAGCGCGAGGGAAATCCTTGTATCTCTGGGCATTGTTTGAGAGCGCGACACCTTCGCTCCAATGCTTATTCATTGCAATTTCGGTCAGAGCAAGAATCTCGTCGATCTGCTTCGGAGTGAGGTCCGCGAGACGCCCACCGACGAACTGATATCTCGAAGCATCCCACATGGCATCCGATGCCTGCTGTCGAGCTTCATCTACCCGGCGAAGCATGACGTAGAACATTTCATACTGTTCCACTTCATCGCGGGGCATGAGACTGGTGACACCACTGGTTTTCGCGGAGTTCCACGCGGCTTCCGTGGGAAGTTCGGAACGATGGCCCCACAGCAGTACCCCCGGCAACTTCTCGTCGGGCGTGCCAGGGTGCTTTTGAAGATAAGACAGCACCATGAGATTGTTCTGGAGCTCGACAGCTTCCCAGCGCCAGTGGACGGCCTCGTTCTGGAAGAGCTTTCTGTTCGCCTCGCGCTCCTGCCGCAGTTGGTCTCGCAGCTCCGCGAGCTGGTGACGGTGGTGGAAGTACTCCACAGACTGCTCCAGTCCGACAGCAATGATGAGGCCAAGGACAATGGTTGCGATGTGGATAAAGAATTCTCTCCAGCTACTGGCTGCGTGGTGCGCCGGGTGTACGTCCAGCATGAATTCCTGCTCCTTTGCCCGCTCTGTGGTGTGTATGGCGTCCGCCGCCACGGACTTCGTTTCTGTCGATTCAGGCGGCGCATCGAACGCTACTTCCGAACCCGCATGGCGGCGCCGTTCCGGGAGTTCGGGTTCGCTTGTCATAGGTTTTGAGGAGCCAGACTATCAGCGAGAGATCCGTGCGCCAAGAGGGGCCGGTAGAGGCTTAGCGATCGCGGGAGGTGACGAAGCCGGGCACCCAGAGCAGGGCGCGTTTCGCATCCGTTACCGGAAGGTCGGCGATGGAGAGCCGGGCGGCCTCCGCGTAGGCACAGGCGGTGTCCATGGCGTAGGCGATGGAGCCGTGGCGCTCCAGAATCTCAAGGATCTGCGGGTGAGACACGGTTCCGAAGCTGCGCTCATTGAGCACGGTGCGGATGGCTTCGCGGTCGGCGCCGGTTCCGCGCTCAAGGGCGTGAATGACGGCCAGCGTCGCCTTGCCTTCGCGCAGGTCGCTCGCAACCGGCTTGCCGAGGACGTCTTCGGCTGCGGTCAGGTCCAGCACGTCGTCGACGATCTGGAAGGCGAGGCCCAGGTTGCGGCCGTACTCGCCCAGGGTGGCCTCGACTTCGGGCCTGGCATTGGTGACGGCAGCGCCGAGCTGCATGGAAACCGAGAACAGGCAAGCGGTCTTGCGGTAGATCAGATCAAAATACTCTTCTTCGTTGATCAGGTGACCGAGCTTCTGCATCTGCAGCAACTCGCCCTCCACCATTTGCTGGGTTAGCGAGATCAGCAGGTCGAGGACATGGAAGTTGCGCTCCTCGAGCGCGGCGGAGAAGGCCTGCATGTACAGCCAGTCGCCGGCGAGTACGCACTTGGCGTTGCCCCACGTGGTGTTGGAAGAAGGGCGGCCGCGGCGGAGTTCCGCCTCGTCGATGATGTCGTCATGAACCAGCGTGGCGGTGTGCAGCATCTCCACCACCGCGCCCAATCGGATGCGCGAGTGGTTGGTGGAACCGAGCGCCTTGGCGGAGAGCAGCAGCAGCAAGGGGCGGATACGTTTGCCGCCGCCGGACACCAGGTACTGCGCGATGTCGGTGATGACTTCGACCTGCGAGTTGGACTGCTTGAGGAATTCCTGCTCGATGGCCGCGAGGTCGTCGCGCAACAGGTCGAAGACCTCTTTCGCCGTCGCAATGGAGAGGGAACTCACGCAAATTCAGACTAACAGGTCAGTGCGGAAGATCGAGGCCGATTGGCAGGCGCAACCGGCGTGCTAATTGGAGCGGTAGTTCGTGAACTGCAGCGCGACGCCGTACTCGGCTGCACGCAGCTTGGACATGATCTGCTGCAGCACGTCCTTGTCTTTGGAAACGACGCGCACGATGTCGCCCTGGATGGAGGCCTGCGCCTTGAGCTTGGAATCCTTGATGCTGGCCACGATCTTTTTGGCGGCGTCGGAGTTGATGCCCTGCTTGAGCTTGATTTTCTGTCGGACCGAGGAGTTCGAGGCGGGCTCAATCTTTTCGAATTCCAGGTTCTTGAGCGAGACGCCGCGCTTGACCAGCTTCTGAGAGAGGATCTCGACGACGGCCTTGAGCGTGTATTCGCTGGCGCTGGCGAGCTGTATGTCCTCGTTGTTGTCGACCAGCTCGATTTTGGATTTCGAGTCCTTCAGGTCGAAGCGCGCGTTGACCTCCTTGCTGGCCTGGTCGATCGCGTTCTTCACTTCCTGGATTTCAACCTTGCTGACTACGTCGAAGCTGTTATCGGATGCCATGGCGAAAGTATAGAACCCTTGCTAGCCGGCGGGGGTTGCGGCGGTGGAAGGGAAGAGCCGCCGGAAGTTGGCGGTGGTCAGGGCGGCTAGCTCTTTCGGCGTTGGGCCGCGCAGGTCGGCGAGAAATGCGGCGGTGTGTGCGACCAGGGCGGGCTCGTTGCGCTGGCCGCGGTGCGGGATGGGGGCGAGGAAGGGCGCGTCGGTTTCGACGAGGATGCGATCCGCCGGAGCGGAGCGGGCGGCGTCGCGAATGGCGGAGGCGGCGGGGTAGGTGAGGTTGCCGGCAAACGAGAGGTGAAAGCCAAGCTCGAGTGAGCGCCGGGCGTGTTCCACGGTGCCGGAGAAGCAGTGCATGACGCCGCCGATTCCGTGCGGGGCCCAGTGGCGGGCGACGAGCTCCAGCAGGTCCGCCCAGGCGTC
>JAICMT010000351.1 GCA_025929125.1 Acidobacteriaceae bacterium
ATGAAAGTGCTATCCCGCTGAAGCTGCTGCCGTTTTCCCGGCGGTCGAGTCACAGAGAGGAGCACCGCCCGCAGCAGACCTCAGCAACCCGGCAACGCGATGCGCCTCTCACTGGAAGGTGCGCCTCTAACTGGAAGTGGGTTTGTTACGGTCGAGGCAAAGGCCTATACTCCCGGGGTTTGAGCGGGGCCATGAGTGGCAGAACGGAGAAGGACGATGGCGCAGGAGTCTTTGACGACGCCGACAGAGCGGATGGCAACAGCGGATGGGAAGCTAGGAGCCAAAGTGGTCTCCCAGCCGGAGCAGCCGGCAGGTGGACCGACGGAAGAGGAGCTGAATCCCTGGATTACGCAGGAGTCGCGCTTCGATTTCGCGGCGAAGAAGCTGAACCTGGATGACGGCATGTGGAAGGTGCTGCGCGAGCCCACACGCGAGATCATCGTGCACATCCCGGTGCAGATGGATGACGGGAAGATCGAGGTGTTCACCGGATATCGGGTGCAGCACTCGATGGCGCGCGGGCCGGCTAAGGGAGGAGTGCGCTATGCGAAGAATGTGAGTCTGGATGAAGTCCGCGCGCTGGCGAGTTGGATGACGTGGAAGTGCGCTGTGGTGAATATCCCGTTCGGCGGGGCGAAGGGTGGAGTGATCTGTGATCCGCACTCCATGTCGCAGGGCGAGTTGGAGCGCATGACCCGCAGATACACGGCTGAGCTGATGGAGTTCATCGGCCCGGAAAAGGACGTGCCCGCACCGGATATGGGCACTAATGAGCAGATCATGGCATGGATGATGGACACCTACTCCATGCATCAGCGGCAGACAGTGACCAGCGTGGTGACGGGCAAGCCGCTGAACATTGGCGGCTCACGCGGAAGACTGCAGGCAACCGGGCACGGCATCTCCGTCGTCTGCGATTGTGCGCTGCAGTTCCTGGCGATGCCGGCGAAGGGCTGCCGGGTCGTCATCCAGGGCTTTGGCAACGTGGGCTCGAATACGGCGCGGCTGCTGTTTGAGAAGGGGTACACGATTACGGGAGTTGCCGAGTACGACGGCGGACTGTGGAACGAGCAGGGCATTGATATCTCCGCGCTCCTGCGGCATCGGGCCGAGCTAGGCACCATCACCGGTTTCGCCGGAGCCCAGGCGGCCGAGTCGCCCGACGTGATCACGCGCGAGTGCGACATTCTGGTGCCGGCAGCCACGGAGAACGTGATCACCAGCGCGAACGCCGCGGAGCTGAAGTGCAGAATTCTATGCGAAGGGGCCAATGGGCCCACGACGATTCCCGCGGACGAAATTCTGGCGGACAAGGGCGTGCTGGTCCTGCCCGACATTCTTGCGAATGCAGGCGGCGTGACGGCGAGCTACTTTGAATGGGTGCAGGACCGGATGGGCTACTTCTGGACCGAGGCCGAGGTGAATGAGCGGCTAGACCGGATTATGACGGACAGCTTCCACGACGTGATCTCGTACGCACAAACGCATGGAGTCAACAACCGTATCGCGGCGTACATGCTGGCGATTGATCGCGTGGCGTACACCACGCGGCAACGGGGTATGTACGCGTAAGGAGCTGGTTTAGCAGTGGATGCTGTGAAGGAAGTCTGAGCGCGCTGGCCAGGAGAGGACTATGCTGCGGCCTGGAAACCGGGATCGCTGAGCTTGGTGTGGATGCCGGTCAGGAGTTGGCGGAGGCGATCCGCGCTGAATGGCAGCGCGTCCTCGCCACAAAGCGCCTCGAAGAACTCCGGCTCCGAACCGGTGCCGACGCTTTCCACAATGGCGTGAAGCGCAAGGCTTTCGATCTGGGTGGCCGGGCGGCACTCATTGAGCATGATCGCCGTCGAGCTGGCAACCTCTTCGAGCGCAGCGGCTTGGGAACCGCCCATAGGCTTGGCCAGCCGGAACAGGACGAGATCGGTGGCGAACTTGGTCACCACCGCGCAGAGCACGTCGTACTCGAGCGGGGTGAGGGCAAAGTCGTGCCGCGTTCCGGAAGACTGCATTCGCATAGCTCTCCAGTGGGATACAGACAACTAGTTTAGAGCACGAACACAGCACGGCGGTTGCCTGCGGCTTAGCGCCTACGGCATGGTGCAGTGCGTCCAGACCCCGCTCGCTCCTTTGCCTAGGCAACTCCCCCATTCGTGGCAGAGCGGAGGCTTGAAGGACAATCGCCGCGCAGCCGATAAGGCAGATGAGCGCATACCGTGCGCCGGGGAGTCTTCGCGAGTATGCGGCACAACGGAGAACACGGGCAGACAACGGTGCTGATGGCCCTGTTTCTGGGAACGTTTCTGTTTGCCTTTGTGGCACTTGGGATCGATCTGCAGTTCCTGTTCCGGGCCAAGCGCATGGCCCAGTCAGCGGCGGACAGTGCGGCGCTGGCGGCCGCGGAAGAGGGCGGCGCTACCGCGTCGGGGCTGACGGCCGCCCAGGCGGCGGCGCGGCTGAATGGATTCGATACCGACGCAGCCTCGAACGCTGCAACCGTCACGCTGAATTCGCCGCCGACGCAGGGGAGCTACAGCTCGTCCTCCGGCTATGTGGAAGCCATTGTGAAGATGCCGGTGCGGACGTTCTTTATGGGTGTGGTGAACCGAAAGGCCACAGTGTTGGTGGGGGCCCGGGCGGTGGCCGCGAGCGGGCTGACGAGCCCGACCTGCGTGTGCCTGGAGGGGGGAACCGGGACGGACCTGTCTCTGGCCAACAACTCGGTACTTTCGGCCACGGGCTGCGGAATCACAGCAAATTCCAGCAGCAGTAATGCCGTGACCCTGGTGACCGGTGCAACCCTCTCGGCGCAGACTCTGGGAACGGTTTCCAGCAACTGGTACAACTCTAGCAATGTCAGCGGTAACGCGACGATCACGTCCTCGACGAGGATCGTGCAAGGGATCTCGACGGCCTGCCACCCGACCATGCCGTCTGCTCCGTCTTACGATGCGACGCTGTGCACGGCGGATCCGCAGGGGCACCACAATGCCTCGGGTTCGGTGTACAGCGTC
>JAICMT010000252.1 GCA_025929125.1 Acidobacteriaceae bacterium
GGCCTGTTCGACAACCGGCCCACCACAGCGCAGCAGGCGATTGAGCCGCATGACACTCCCGGATTCTCCATCGAGCACGCGGACAACGTCACGCTCCGCAATTGCACGGTAAAGTGGGGAGCGCGCGTACCGGAAAGCTTTACCTACGCGGTAGAGACCCGGGATGCCACCGGCGTGAAGATCGAAGGGCTGAGCGGCGGTCCGGCTCGGAAAGAACTTGGAAAGGCGACATCGAACTCATGAGAGTCCCCGGAGTACTACTTGCCTTCTTCCTGCCCCTTCCACTTGTCCTGTCGCTGAGCAGCCTTGCGCAGCGATCCGCTGCTCCCCCGCCCCGGCGAGCGCCCGAGAGAGACAACATGAAAGAGGCGACCGCCCCCGCGCATCCGGCTCTCAAAGTCTTCCAGTTCCCTGCCGATCAGATCCCCCGCATCGACGGCAAAGACGATGACTGGGCGATGGTGCCAGACAGCTACGCCGTCACGCTCGCGGATATGCATGACGACGAAAAAAAGCAAAGGCCCGATCCGAAGGATCTCGAAGTCAAGGTCAAGGTCGGCTGGGTGAAGGGCCTGAACCGGCTCTACTTCCTCTATGAGGCCTACGACAATTACTGGGACTTCGCCGACCCCGGGCTGCACAACGACACCTTCGAAGTCGTCGTGGACGGGGACCGCTCCGGCGGCCCGCTGATTCCGCGGTTCCGCAACAACTCCGACCAGGACCCTTGGGATGCGCACTTCTCGATGCACGGCGTGCAGGCCCAGAACTACCACATTTTCACGCCGTCCGAGGGCAAGGACTGGGCGCTCGCCTGGGGCTGTCAACCCTGGGATAAGGAGTTGCCCTGGGCAAATCATGCGCAGTCTTATAGCTTCCGCCCCGGCCAGCCCGGCAGGTACGTGCTGGAGTTCTACATCACGCCCTTCGATTACGCCGCGTGCGAAGGACCTCTGCGCTCAGTGGAGTCCCTGCTCTATGAAAACAAGATCGTCGGCCTCTCCTGGGCCGTCATCGACTACGACGGCTCGCCCGATGGCAAGAACAATGGCTTCTGGAATCTTTCGCCAGAGCACAACATGTACGGCAATGCGAATTATTTGCGCGAATTCCGGCTGATGCCGCTAGAGCCGCAGTTGCGGAAGGCGATCGACGCCCACTGGAGCTTCAAGGTGATCGATCCGGCACGTCGCATGGTGGCCTTCCAGGACGAGTCCACCGGACGCATCACAACCTGGAAGTGGGACTTCGGCGATGGGACGCAGTCCGCCGAACAGAACCCGATCCATACCTACAAGCAGGCCGGCGAGTATGTGGTCGTTCTCAACGTGGAAGGACCTGCCGGGAAGGCGCGCTTCTCCCGTATCTGGGACGTGAGCCTGCGATAGGAAAAAGCGCGGCCGCTCGTATCAGCAGCCGCGCTCTTGAGTTGAGAGAATTGCTTCGTGCAGCGAAGCCAGCTTAGTACTTTGGCATGGTCGGATCGATCTTATCCGCCCACGCCAGAACTCCACCGGCCAGATTCTCCACGTTCTTGAAGCCCGCGTTTTTCAGGATCAGCGCGGCCTTCTGGCTGCGGGCGCCGGAGCGGCAATGCACCACCACTTCGCGGTCCTTCTGCGCTGCAAGCTCGCCCACCCGTTTTTCCAGTTCGCCCAGCGGAATCAGCGGCGCGCCCAGGTTGGCAATTGGGTACTCGTGCGGCTCACGCACGTCCAGCACAAAGACGTCTTCCTTCGCGTCCAGTTTCCGCTTCAGCTCTTCGACAGAAATCTGCGGAATGCCGTCCACGACGGCAGCATCGCCCACCGCCTTGTCGCGCGCGACCTCCAGCGGCCCCACGCTCTTCGGCTTTTCGACGCCGCAGAACTGGTCGTAGTCGATCAACTCGGTGACGGTCGGGTGCGTGCCACAAACCGGGCAGTCCGGATTCTTTCTCAGCTTCAGCGTGCGGAAGTTCATGCCGAGCGCGTCCACCAGCAGTAGACGGCCCACCAGCGGCTCGCCGATGCCGAGGATCAGCTTGATCACCTCAGTCGCCTGAATGATCCCCACCAGCCCGGGCAGAATGCCGAGCACGCCACCCTCCGCGCACGAGGGCACCAGTCCCGGCGGCGGCGGCTCGGGATAGAGGCAGCGATAGCACGGGCCTTCCTTGGTAGCGAATACGCTCGCCTGTCCTTCGAAGCGGAAGATCGACCCGTATGCATTCGGCTTTCCGGTCAGTACGCAGGCATCATTCACCAGGTATCGCGTCTGGAAGTTGTCGGTGCCGTCGGCGATCACGTCGTAGTCTTTGAAGATCTCCAGAGCATTCGCACTGGTCAGCATCGTGTTGTGTTTCACAACCTTCATGTACGGATTCAGGCCGTTGAGCATCTTCTCGGCGGAATCCACCTTCAACATACCGACTGTCTCGGTGGAGTGGATGATCTGCCGCTGCAGGTTGCTCGCGTCCACCACGTCGAAGTCGATCAGCCCCATTGTGCCGACGCCTGCTGCGGCCAGGTAGAGCGCCAGCGGCGCGCCCAGTCCGCCCGTGCCCACGCACAGTACACGTGCAGCCTTCAGCTTCTGCTGGCCCTCCATGCCCACCTCGGGCAGAATCAGGTGTCGCGAGTAGCGCGAGATCTCGTCATTGGAAAGCTTCGGGAGTTCCACTTCATTCATTGTTGCGGTTGGCATATTGGGTCCTTCGCCCGAAACGGGCTTGCCGCCACCTTGGCGGCCGTTGCTACTCAGTTGCCGCCGGCGATCGACGGAATAATCGTCAGCTCGTCGTCATCGCCGGTTTTGGTTGCTTCCTTCTCCGGAAGGTAGCGGATATCGTCGTCGTTCAGGTAGATGTTCACGAACGACCGCAGCTTGCCCTCGCCGGTGTAGAGGTGATTGCGAAGCTCCGGGTAGTTCGTCGTCAAATCCTGGAGAGCGTCGGTGATGCTCGTCCCACCCACAGTGACCGTCTGCTGTCCCTTTGTGTATTGGCGCAGCGGCGTCGGAATATGAATCTTCATGCCTACACGTTCTCCTTTGCACTGCCGGCCTCGCCGGCCACTACTTGTACCTGCTCATCCACAAACTTCTTATCTTCTTCGCCCGTTCCCGTCAGCAGAAACGAGTTGCTCAGTGTGGCTTTGCCATGCTCCACGCTGGTGATGATGTAGGAACAGCCCACCCAGTGAGCCTCGTCAAAATCAGTCTTCGACCACTGCGCGGGATGGTCCGGATGCGAATGGTAGAAGCCTACGATATCCAGCCCCAGGCCTCGCGCCTGCCGCTGCACCCGGATCAGTTCCTCCGGTGCGATGTTGTATCGGTCGTGCGCGCGGTCAGTACGCGTGTTTCCGGCGCGCACAATCTTGTGGACCTGGTTTCCATCCGCGTCATTCTTGCCCAGCAGCACGCCGCAACACTCATGCGGGTAGGTTTCTTCTCCGTGTGCGCGCAACGCATCGTAATCCGCGTGGCTCAACTTCAGCATCAGCCCTCCCGCCAGAATCGTTCGCTCAGGTACTTGTCCGCGGAATCGCACAGAATCGTAACAATCACCGCCTCACGTCCTGCTTTCGCCTCGCGCTCGGCAATCATCAGCGAGGTTGCCACCGCACCTGCGGCGGAGACGCCGACCAGCAGGCCATCGTTGCGGCCAAGCTCGCGCGCCATGTCGTAGGCGCGCTCCGTCTCCATGAACACGCTTTCGTCAGCCAGCGTGGCATCGTAGATCGGCGGCACGATGGCAGTGGCCATATGCTTCAGCCCCTCAAAGCCGTTGAACGGCGAATCCGGCTGCATCGAGATGCACTGGATCGTCGGGTTCAGCTCCTTCAGCCGCCGCGTCGTCCCGACGAA
>JAICMT010000046.1 GCA_025929125.1 Acidobacteriaceae bacterium
GTCGTCCATGGGCGATCTGTTGAGCGAAGTACGAGGGTGGCAGCCACGATTTGCCGCGCTGCTCCGCGCCGATGGACTTCCGCAACGTACCGTGCAGCAACTCGCCGGCGAAGCGCTGAAGATGATAGTGAGGGTTTTGTCGGATGATGACGGGATGTGGGTTGTAGGACCGCACGCAAACGCCGCTTCGGAGTTCTCGCTGTCCACGGAAGTAGGGGGAAAGGTAGCCACTTTGCGCGCGGACCGGATCTTCTGGGCCGGTCCTGCTCCCTGGGTCGCGGGCGAGGACTGCTTCTGGATTATTGACTACAAGACCTCTGCGCCGGGGGCCGCCGGGCTCGATGCCTTTCTTGCACGGCAACGGGAGTTCTATGCCTCCCAGCTGGAAGGATACGCAAAAGTGCTCGGGCCGATGGTAGGCGCGCGGCAGATCAGAGTAGGACTCTACTTCCCCGCCCTGCCTCGCCTTTTATGGTGGGAGCCGGAGGCCGTCTCCAGCTAAACCGCTGCGACGCTGTGGTGGCGCACATCCTTGCCGCGCACCCAGAAGATCACGTCTTCAGCGATGTTGGTTGCGTGGTCGCCGACACGCTCCAAATTGCGGGCAATGATGAGCGCATTCAGGCTCTGCGGCGTCAGCTCCGGCTTCTCTTTGATCAATGAGCTGAGTGCATAGAAAGCGGCGTCGTTCATCTCATCGACCTGGTCGTCTAGCTTGAGCACTGTTTGAGCGAGTTCCGCGTCGGCCTCGATGAAAGCCTGCAGTGCTTTGCGAATCATCGCCGCCGAAAGTGAGGCCAGCTTGGGAATGTCAACCGGAAGATCGGTGTTCGCGAAAGCGCCCATTTCACGAACACGGACGGCGATATTGACTGCCTGATCTCCGACGCGCTCGAGGTCGGCATTGATACGGATGACCGACAGGATAAAGCGCAGATCGATTGCCATCGGCTGTTCCATTGCGAGCAAGTCCAGAGCCATCTGATCGATCTCACGTTCCAGGCGATTAATCAGCGGCTCCGACTGGAAGACGAGTTCGCAGATGGACAGGTCACGCGTACGATACGCCTCAATGGAACGCTGAATGGCCTGCTCGGCCATACCCGCCATGATGAGCAGGCGCTCCTTGAGATCATCGAGATTCTGCTGGAACTTGATGCGCGATGCCATCAGCCAAACCTTCCCGTGATGTAATCTTCGGTCCGTTTGTCTTTCGGATTTGTAAATATTTTGTGGGTGGAATCAAACTCGACCATCTTCCCGTTGAGGAAGAATCCTGTATTTTCGGCAACACGTGCCGCTTGCTGCATGTTGTGGGTCACGATCACAATCGTGTACTGCCGCTTTAGCTCGAAGATCAGGTCTTCGATTTTGGACGTCGAAACAGGATCCAGCGCGGAGGCAGGCTCATCCATCAGCAGCACCTCCGGATCAACGGCGAGAGCACGAGCGATACACATGCGCTGCTGCTGGCCGCCTGAGAGGCTGGCGCCCGATTTTTTCTTCAGATCGTCCTTGACCTCGTCCCAGAGAGCCGCGGCACGAAGGCTGCGTTCCACTGTTTCATCCAGGATCGCCCGGTTACGAAATCCGTTCAGCTTCAGCCCGCTGGCCACATTGTCATAGATAGACATGGTCGGAAACGGATTCGGCCGCTGGAATACCATGCCGACGCGACGTCGAATCTCTACGGGGTTCGCGTCCTGATAGATATCTACATCGCCCATCTTGACTATGCCCGTAGCGCGTGCGATGGGATTGGTCTCATGCATGCGGTTCAGGCACCGAACGAACGTGCTCTTGCCGCAACCCGAGGGGCCGATGAGAGCCGTCGCGTGATTCGCCGGAATGTTCAAGCTGATGTCCTGCAACGTGTGCGTCGAGCCGTACCACGCGTTCAGGTTCTCGACATCGATTCCGACTCCCACTAGCTTGCCCCTTTCAGCACACCGCGGTTCGCATAAATGCGCACCAGTGTTACAGAAACCATAATCAGCACGATTAGCACGAGCGATCCGCCCCATGCCAGGCGGTGCCACTCGTCATAGGGAGAAATGGCATAAACATAGATCTGCAGCGGAAGCGCCGCGATGGGCTGGTTCAGTCGAAGGCTCCAGAACTGATTTCCGAAGGCGGTGAACAATAGTGGCGCTGTTTCCCCGGCTACCCGAGCAAAGGCCAGCATGCATCCGGTGATGATACCGGGCGAAGCCGTCTTGAGCGTAACGGAGAGCACAGTACGCCATCGGGGCACTCCAAGGCCATATGCGGCCTCTCGGATGGCGTGAGGGACCGTAGCCAGCATCTCCTCTGTGGTCCGCGTGATGGTCGGCACCATCATGATGGCGAGAGCCACTCCGCCGGCGAGCGCGGAAAAGTGTTTTTGGCGCATCACGATGAGGGAATAAATCGCAATGCCCATCACAATGGAGGGCACGCCATTCAGTACGTCGGCGGTAAATCGAATGGCGGCGGCAAGCCAACCGCCTCGTCCGAACTCCGCCAGGTACACCCCCGCGCCAATGCCGACGGGGATGCCCAAAACGCTGGCAACCGCAAGTATCATTCCCGACCCCACGATTGCGTTGGCCATACCGCCGCCAAGCTCACCAACCGGTGCGGGAATATGAGTGAAAAACGCAAGATTAAGCGAGCTTGCCCCTTTGTAGATGAGATAAGCAAGAATCGCGACCAGCGGCGCAATCACAATCACCGTACTCAGTACTGCAAGTCCTGTCACAACATGATTCCACAGGTGCCTCCTCATACGGTTGAGGCGAACGCGGCGCGACCTCTGCTGCACAGGAGGATCGGTTGCAGCAAAGTCCTGCGGGGGCGGGGGCGTATGGAAGGGATTCGTGGGCATGTTAGTGAGCCCTCGCCGGAGCTCCGCGAGTAACCGCCCATACCAGCGCGCGAGCAATTACATTCACGACGATCGTGACCAAGAAGAGTGCCAGCCCGATTTCAATGAGTGCGCTCAGGTAGACGTCTCCCGTCGCCTCAGAAAACTCATTCGCGATAACGCTGGCGAGGGTGTATCCAGGCGAAAATAGACTTTTCGGGATCTCGGGATGGTTGCCGATTACCATGGTGACGGCCATTGTCTCGCCCAGCGCACGGCCAAGCCCGAGGATGATCGCACCGACGATTCCGATACGGGCGTTGCGAAGCACGCCCATGCGAATCATCTCCCAGCGGGTCGCGCCAAGAGCCAGGACACCTTCTCGCTGCGAGATGGGCACCGCCAACATGATGTCGCGTGCAATCGAGGAGATGATCGGCAGAATCATGACGGCAAGGATGATGCTCGCAGACAGCAAATTCAGGCCGAAGTTATAGCCATTGAACAGATGGGTCCATCCGAAATATTTCGTAAGGACGGGACCAAGCTGGTCTCGCATAATGGGCACGAGCACGAACAATGCCCATAGACCGTACACGATGCTGGGAATGGCTGCGAGCAGTTCTGTGACGAAGGAAATAGGGGCGCGAAGCTTCTGTGGGCACAGTTCGGTAAGAAATACCGCAACCCCTAGGGCCAGCGGCACCGCCACCAGCAAGGCAAGCAGCGATGTGGCCAGCGTCCCATAGATAAAAGAAAATGCTCCGAAGTCGCCAGAAACCGGGTCCCAGGCTGATCGCGTGAAGAACTTAAAACCAAATTGCGAGAGGCTCAACTTCGACCGGGCAATCAGGATGAAGAGGATGAAAAGGACGATTGCGAAGATACTGAGCGCACACATCAGCATGATCGCTGAAAACGTAGTATCCGCCGCCTTACCACTGCTGCGGCTCATCAGAAACTGGCGAACGGCTGATTTTGGAGCTTCAGGCCCAACATCCTGCTGGACTGGAGAGCCTTGCGGCGCGCCGGAAGGATCCGTCTGCCTGGGGTTCTGAGCAACCGAGATGATAGGAGAACTCACGTGGTACTTTCCTGGATCAACTTATACCAGCATTCGCCGCGTCTGCCGGATTCGAGCAGAGCGGCTGCGGAAATGCATTCCGCAGCCGCCAGGGTGAATCCTACTTGATGGTCGTAATCGTTTTGCGAACCATGGCCTGCACCTGGGCTGGCAGGGGAGCATAACCCATGCCGGCCGCCTCGTTTTCTCCTTTGTCCAGCATCCAGGTGAGAAAGTCCTTCACCGCCTTAGCCTTGGCCGGGTCACTGAACTGCCTCGGAATAAGAAGCCAGGTGAAACTTGAGATGGGATACGAAGAGTCTCCTCCGGCATTGGTGATCGACACACGATAATCCGCAGGCATGTTCTTCGCGCTAGCGGCAGCGGCAGCCGTCACTCCTTCCGGGGATGCCTTCACAAACTTTCCGGCCGCGTTCTTCACTTGCCCAAAGGCCATCTTGTTCTGTAGGGCATAAATCAGCTCGACGTAGCCGAATGAGTAAGGGGTCTGCCGCACCATGCCCGCAACGCCTTCGTTGCCCTTCTGACCTACGCCGGGGCCCGGCCACTTTACCGAGGTATTTTTGCCCACCTTGCTCTGCCACTCCGGACTGACCTTCGAGAGATAGTCGGTGAAGATGTAGGTCGTACCGCTGCCATCGGAGCGATAGACTGGAACAATCTGATGGTTTGGCAGGTTTACACCCGGATTGTCTCTCGCGATGCGCGGATCGTTCCACTTCTGGATCTTCCCGATGTAAATGTCGGCAATCACGTCACCTGAAAAGTTCAGCTCCTTGTTTAGATTCGGTATGTTGTAGACGGGAACTACCGCACCGAGCACAGTCGGAATGTGCATCACCTTGACCTTCGCCTGACTCAACTGCTGGTCGGTCATAGGACCATCACTGGCACCGAAATCCACAGTGCCGTCCGAGACCTGTCGGATTCCCCCGCCGGAACCAATCGACTGGTAATTAATGTGCACGTTCGGATGAGCCTGGGCATACTCAGTAAACCAGCGATTATAAATTGGATACGGAAACGTTGCGCCCGCTGCGTTAATATTCTGCGCGACGGCGGTTCCACCCGCGATTGCGATTGCCAGGGCTGCCAACAGACTCAGCTTCACTCGTCTCTCCCTCATGCGTCCTGCTCAGGCGCTGCCTTGTATCGCCAGTCCGGCAGTCGCAGCCTGCGCCTCTGCAATATGCGGTTCGCAAGCCATCTATAGTTTCCGGCTGCTGTGTTACGAGAACGTTACATCCTGATGAATGTCCCGATAACCCATTGCAATCAGGCTCCTATTTAGGATGCGGCTTAAGCCGCGGGCAACCTGACGGTGAAGGTACTTCCAGAATTCAGCTCGCTTTCAGCCTCGATTGTGCCGCCTTGCGCCTCCACCATACGGCGCGCAATCGCCAGCCCAAGCCCGGTTCCTCCTGACTCGCGGGAGCGGGCTTTGTCGACGCGGTAGAAACGTTCAAAGATGCGCTCCAAGTGCTCGGAAGCAATCCCCTGGCCAAAATCCTCGACGCTGAACTCCACTGCGTTGCCGGGGCCCTCCACTTTTCTTGCGGTCACGACGACCCGGCTTGATGTTGCTCCACGGCGCCTGCCATACTTGATGCCATTTTCGATTAGATTGCCGAGCACCTGAAGCATGGCGTCCTGATCTGCCATCACCTCGGCAGCCGTCGTCTCGCCGATCTCCAGGCTGGCGTCCTCGTCCTGCACCAGACCACGCATTGCGGCGACCGCATCTCGTACGAGCAGGTCGGCACGAACCGGGGCTGGGTGCATCTGGGACTCTCTTGATTCAACCCGGGCCAGCGACAGCAGATCTTCAGTAAGTCGGCTCATCCGGGAAGCGTTCTTGAGGATGGTTTCCATGAACTCGCGGGATATGGGACTCAACTGCTCATTGTCGAGCAGCGTCTCGACATATCCACTGATCGAAGTCAGGGGTGTTCGCAGTTCATGCGACACATTGGCGACGAAATCCCGCTGGGTGCGCTCCAGCTGTTCCATCTGGGTGATGTCGTGCAGTACTGCGACTGCTCCGCCGCCCGGCATTGGAGAGGCGCTGATCTCAAAGATCCGGCCGGGAGCCATCGAGGTGACCTTCGTGTCACAGACCGCGCGCGACTCCAGCGCCTTCTTCATGCACGCCAGCACCTCGGGATCACGGACCGTGTGGACCAGCGCCTCACCGATTCGCACGGCGCTACGGCTATAGACATTTGGCACTAGCGCCTGCATGGCCCGGTTGGTCCATTGGATTCGTCCGGCCGAGTCCACCGCAACGACCGCATCCTGCATGGAATCGAGCAGGGCTTCCAACTGCACGCGCTCCTCTTTGAGCCGGCCCAACTGCTGGCTGATCCGCACAGAGGACGCCCTGAGTTCCTCCGCAGCGTCGGCAAGTTCACGGGACCAGACAGGCTGGTTTGCGTCAGAGTCCCAGTCCGGCAGTGCCCGGGCAGCGAGCGCAAGTCGTCCTACCTCGGCCCGGAATCGGGCCTGCAGAAACAGACTTCCAATCACAGCCGCAACGCCGACCCCGACGGCGATCAGGACTTGGTCTCGAGGGAGCAGGCAAGCCGCCAGTTCGCCTCCGATGCCAAGAGCGGCCAGCAGTACAAGCGTCCAGACAAAGAGTGACGTACCAGATCGGGCTCCGGGCAATGGATCCCCTTCCAACCTCTGGGCCTGCCGCGATATCTCGTACGATACGCGCCGCGACACCATCACTCCCCGGCAGGAACAAGCTTCGGAATCTCGAAACGATAGCCTGCACCCCGCATGGTTTTAAGATAGCGCGGAGACTCAGCATCGGCCTCAATCTTCTCGCGAATTCGTCGGACATAGACGTCTACGGAGCGCGGAGTTACGAACCGGGCGTCGCCCCAGACGGCGTCCAGCAAATGATCGCGGCTAAATACTCGGCCAGGATGGCGTGCCAGGTAGTCGAGAAGCCGAAACTCGGTTGCTGTAGTCGTCACCAACTCGCCATGGACTCGCAGTTGCATAGCGCTCGCGTCGATTTCGACATCGTCGAATTTGACGAGACTTGGCGCCGAGGGACGCTCAAACCGTCGAAGTACAGCTTTAACTCTAGCTACTAATTCCCTAGTTCCAAACGGCTTAGTTATGTAATCGTCGGCCCCGAGCTCCAAGCCCAATACCCGGTCGTTTTCGGCCGCCCTTGCCGTCAGGAAGATGATTGGGATCGTACTCAGCGCCGCATTCTTTCTCAGCCGCCGGCAAAGGTCCAGCCCGTCTCCGCCTGGAACCATGATGTCGAGGAGAAAAATGGCCGGCGGCGCTCTTTCGGCGTCCGCGACGATGCTACCCACCGTCATATAGGGCTTTACCTGGAATCCCGCACCTTGGAGGTGATACTGCACCAGCCGGGAGATGTCTGCGTCATCTTCGAGTAAAACAATCGATTGGCTCAATTTGCCTCTCACTACCCGCGCCGTAGCCTTTGGGATCCAGCTCCGCGACCGCGCCGCACTCAAGCATAGCCGAATGGCGGAGTGTGATTTGCGAATACTCGATGAATTGAAGTTTCTCGTGTGACGGGGTTGTTGCCGTCTATACTGTTGAGGTTCTTGTAGTTTTGCGGAGATGGGTGGGATGGCGGCGCGCAAGGGCCATGTAGTTCTATGTGTGGATGACGAGGCGGTAGGTCTGAAAGTCCGGCGGATATTGCTCGAGCGCGCCGGATACGAGGTACTCACGGCCTCAGATGGACCGAGCGGTCTGGACGTCTTTCGCGCAAACGATGTTGATGCTGTGGTCCTGGACTACTCCATGCCCGGAATGTCCGGTGGCGACGTAGCTCGCGCCATGCGTCGGCTCAAACCTGATGTCCCCATTCTTCTTCTGTCCGCTTATGTCGGATTGCACGATGAGGTTCGATCGATCGTAGACATCTACATGACTAAAGGTGAAGGTGCCCCAGCACTGCTGGAGCGGCTTAGCAACCTGCTCACGAATCCCTCAGCATCTGAACAGTTACCCCGGACGGAGGATTCGCAATAATCGGGTAGAAAGCGGATTGGCTTGGAGCTAAGGCGTTTTAAACGAACTCTTCGGCAGGTACTCGTTCTGCCGATTGTGGCTTGCCTTCTGCTCGCCGCAGTACTCGTGTGGCAGATAACCGGCTCGAACCGTACGGTGCGGCGGATCAATGAAGCCGATCAGGCGATTTCGCTGGCGATTCGTGTCGAGACATTAATCATCGATGAAGAGACCGGCGTCCGCGGGTACCAAATCACGGGGGATCGGCGTTTCCTGGCGCCTTTCAAGCAGGCTGCGGGGCCGCTCTCTAGGACTGTGGAAGAACTTCATAACGTGCTCGATGCCACCCATCGGCCCCTCCTCGACGACTTCAGAACGCAGCACCGTGAGTGGCTGGACGATTTCGCCGGGCCCGTCATTACCGCGGTGGCCGAGCATCGTTCCGTAGACGATGTGGACCTGAATCTTACTGGGCGCAGCCGCATCGATGCGATGCGCAAGCTTCTGGCGAAGATCCAGTCCGATGCGGAGGGGCAACGCTCCGCTCGCGCAGAAGCATGGAAGTCGCAGAGCTATCATGTCTTTTTGATCCTTTATATTGCTGCTTTGGCTA
>JAICMT010000267.1 GCA_025929125.1 Acidobacteriaceae bacterium
ACACCTTTGAAACCCGTTGAAACAGCTTCTCATTCAGAAACACCGCATCGTCCTGCGCGGCAAACTTCGGCGCTTCAATCTGCTGCACCCGCTCCAGCTCCGGCGACGAGTTCGCCTGCGTCACGGCCTGGAATACGTACTGCGCGCGATAGAGCAGTTGACCACTCTTCTCCAGCGGAACGAACGTGTTCTCAAAGGTCGCAGGCGCAGGATTGTTCGCAATCGCGTCCACTTCCTTCAACTGTTCGGCCATACCGGCCTCCAGAGCCGGCTGATAATCCGTGTCCTTGATCTTGTCGAACGCCGGCGCCTGATACGCCAGCGTGCTCGGCGCATAAAACGGATTCCCCGGCCCGAACGCCTGCGCCCCGCCACCCTGCGCCATCGCGGATCCACCCTGCACAGCCACCGCACCCGCCAGCATCGTCATACCCGCCAGTCTCCTGAACCGTATCTCCACGCTCACTTGGCCTCGCCTCCGCCGCCAAAGCCGCGGCAAAGCCCGATTGTAGAAGCTTCCGTGCGTCACCTGCCATCTTGCCAACTGCCCCAAAGCAAGTAGCTCCGCGCCTGCGTCCCAAAATCTTCCCCAAAAACTGATTACCTTCCAGTTACCTCCCCTCCTTTCCACACGCGGAAAAGCGCAACAATGAAATCCAGGTAGGGCTCGGGCCTGAGCACATCGGGTCCGGCGTACGCCTCCGACCGAAAACTGTGCCACGACCCGTCTTCATGCCCGTACTCGCAGCTCCGTGCAGGAATCCGGTTCGCGTCGCAGACCAAATCTCCCCAAGGGTTTCAACAACCGGATCGGAAGAAATATGCTCCTCTGGAATGATTACGAAGGTAAGACCATCGCCGGCGGCTACTCGCTGGGCCAGCTTCTCCGCCCTGAAGGCCGGAGTGCCCTCTTTGAGCTGACCCAGGGCGCAGACTCCCCCGCCATCATCCGCCTCACCGAATCCATTAACGACGAAAGCCAGTTGATGACTAACTGGAAGCGCGTCTCCGAGCTCCACCAGGAGAACCTCGTCCTCATCCGCCGCTTCGGCGAAGCCACCTTCGCCGGCACTCCCCTCACCTACGCCGTCATGGAGCCCGCCGACGCCAATCTCGCTGACCTGCTCAAGGAGCGCCCGCTCACTCAGACAGAGGCCACCCAGGTCGCGATCAGCGTCGCCGCGGCGCTCTTAGCACTCCACCAGAACGGCCTCGTCCACGGCAGCATCGACGCCTCTCAGGTCGTCGCCGTAGGCGAAACCGTCAAGCTTCGCACCGACTCCGTCCGCCCCTGCGCCCAACCTCCCGACGACGCCAGCCCCGAAGCCTGCCGTAGGCACATTCAGCGCGACGTCCACGATTTCGCCACTCTCCTCCTGCACGCCCTCACCCTTGAGTCCACCCTGAAGCCGGGGCTCAAACTCCCCGGCCCCTTCAACCAGATCGTTGTCAACGGGATCAGCGGCGCCTGGGGACTCGACGAGATCGCCAACGCGCTCACCCCACCGGCTCCGGCCAAAGCGGCTCCGGTTCCGGCAGCCTCTGCGCCTCAAACCACCTCCCCGGCCGCCGTCTCGAACCCGGTTGCCGCCGCCCCCATCTCCGGTGCCGACCCGCTCAATTACCAGCGCCGCATTCAGACTCCCACCGTCAGGGTTCACCCCCATCGCAAGATCTGGCTGGCCCTCGGAATCGCCGCTGCGCTCATCCTCGCCGTGCTCATCCACGGCATCAGTAGCGGCTCCCATACCTCCGAGACTGCCCAGGCAATCGTTCCCACCCCCAGCGCTGCAGTCAATGCAGCCCCGCAGCCTGCGCGGCACGCTGGCCCTGCAATCACCGCAGCCCGATCCAGCGCACCCGCCGCCCAGCCTGCGCTACAGCAGGCCAGGTCAGTCCTTACCCCCAGCCGTCTCCAGGCTGGCTGGTACGTCGTCGCCTACACCTTCAACCATGAGGCCGATGCGCTCCGGCGCGCCGCAGCCATCGCCAAACAGAACCCTGCCCTGCGCCCGCAGGTCATCGCCCCGGGCGGTAAGCCTTACCTGGTCGCGCTCGGAGGCCCCATGACCCGTCCAGACGCCGAGTCCATCCAGCGCCGCGCCAAGGCCTCCGGCCTCCCCCGCGACACTTTCGTCCGCAACTACCACGGGAACTAGAAGACACCCCACGCCCGCGCGTGGGGTGTTTCCCTCAAAAATGCTGTCAAGTCCCAAAACACGTAACGCACTGATTCCAAACGCAATTTCGATGTGACACGAGTTATATGCCACATGCTATCCTTAACTTAAGGATGAAAAAAACGCCCGGCCACCGCGCCGGGCGTTCGCATTTAAACCACGAGTCTCACGTAACTCAAATTTGGAACACGCGGGCCAATACCAACTAGCAACTACCCACAAGCAACCAGCAACTAACTCCACCGGAGCCACCATCGTGCCGATCATCCGCACCTGCCCCAGCTGTCAGCAGAAAAATCGCATCCCCGCCCAGCACCTCAGCGACACCGGCCGCTGCGGCAACTGCAAGTCGCCGCTGCCGCCGCTGGCGGAGCCGCTCCCAGTCGATGCCGCCCTCTTCGATGAGATCATCCAGCACGCCCCGGTTCCCGTCCTCGTCGACTTCTGGGCTGAGTGGTGTGGGCCTTGCCGGATGGCCGCGCCTGAAGTCGCGCGCACTGCGTCCAGCATGGCCGGCAAAGCCATCGTCCTCAAAGTCGACACCGAAGCCGAACCGCAGCTCGCTGCACGATTTCAGATCCGCGGCATCCCCAACTTCGTCGTCTTCTCCGGCGGCCGCAATGTCTTCCAGCAGGCTGGCCTCGTGGACCACACCCAGATGGAGCAGTGGCTCAACACCGCCGCTGCCCACGTCGCCTGAGCTTCTTCACTCCAGACGTTGTCCTCGAAAACGCGCCTTAGCGACGGCCGCGCGAGCCCTCAGCGATAACCTCGATAGATCTGCCGCGCTCTCTGCTCGTAACCGCGCCGGAATCCTTCGCGGTAGGCCTGCCGTGCCCATCGCGGAATGAAATTCGGGTTACGGAACTCGTCGCGGTTGTTCACGTTCGGCCGACGATGGTTCTGGAAATCGCGGTCGGCCCCGACCGTGCCGTCCTGGAACCCGCGGCGCTGGAACTCCGCGTCACGCCGGCCCTGCCCGCGCTCGACGGGAGGGTCATAGGACGCCTGCGGTGCATAGGAAGCTTGCGGCCCATAGGAATAGCGCTGTGCAACTGCACTTCCGCCGCCGGCCAACAGCGCAATACCCAATGTGGAGATCAGAAAGCGTGTCGATTTCATGTTGCCCAACCTGTTCTGCGGCTCTCGCCGCGATTGCTGATCTGGAGTGAGGCGTGGCTGCCGGCCAGCCAGCCCCTGAAAAACTCCACGCCTCCTTCAACCCGCGCTGCCGGACCGTTGTTGCGGTGGCTGTATCGACCCATCGCAGCGCCGCCGAATTTGCCATTGGGCAGGCGAAGCTATTAACGACTTGGTGACTCCCCTTGCTTAACCGCTTCACTGTCAACAGAAATCGTCATGACACCCGGGGGGGTACCTACCACGCGTGGTAGAAGCCATCGCGCGGCGTCACCTCAACCCGTACCCCGAACAGCTCGCTCAGCACCGCGCTGTTCAGCAGCCGCTGCTTCGGCCCGTCCTCAACGA
>JAICMT010000317.1 GCA_025929125.1 Acidobacteriaceae bacterium
CCACCAAGGAGATCACCATGAAATACATGCTTACCTGGACCGAGCGGCCGCAGGGCTCGCCCATCGAGTACGAGAACGCGCAAAAGCGCATCCTCGAAGTCTTTCGCCCCTGGAAAGCGCCAGCCGGCTTCAACATCGAGACGTTCGTCATCCGCGTCGGCGACTGGGGCGGCTACATGCTCCTTGACTGCGACGACCCCACCGCCGTCCACAAGTTCTGCTCCATGCTCCCGGCCTTCGTCTTCGAAGCTCACCCCGTCATTTCCATCGACGAAGCCGTCCGCGTGGAACTCGAAGCTATGGCCTACCGCGAAAGCTTAAACACAGCCTGACGCTTCACGTGCTCGATCTGCTCGAAGGGGTTGATATTGGATGGCGCTCGTGCTTCTCAGCGGTCCGCCCCAGGGACCCACGCGAGCGCCTCCTCCTTCACGCCCTCCGGACCGGCGGCAAAAATCTCTGCGCCGGAAGAGCTCACCGATGCGTTGAGCTCTTCACCGCCGCGTGGCCGCTCTTCTCCGGGGTCCCGCCCACGGTTGCCAGCGCCGCCTTCACCACCGGCAGAATCTGCGCCGGATCGTTCGCTCCCTCAGCCGTCCCGCACACCACCTGGTAAGCTTTGTCCGTCACCACCACGACCGTCGGTGTAAACCCGATATTCAGCCGCTTCCCCAGCTCCAGATCGGCGTTCACTTCTTTGGCCAGCGACCCGTCCGGGTCCACCTGCGACGGCATCTTCTTCCCGTGTTTCTGCAGCCACGCCACCGTGAACTGGTACAGATCGTCCTTACTTGAGATCAGGCTTTGCGATGCGAATACGTCGCTCCGAAACTGGTCCGCCAGCTGCGGACTGATCCTGTCTTGGATGTACCGCGCCAGCAGCGCTCCCTGAAACGTCCAGATGTGCGCTTCCAGCGGAAAATCCCGCCGCACCAGCGTCACATGCGTCTCCTTGGCAGCCTGCAACTCGTACGGATGCGCACGCGCACACGCCGGACAGCCGAGGTCCTCGAACACCAGAATCGCGATCTTGCTGCCCGCCGGCGGCCGCAGAATGGACGTATCGCGGAACTTGTCCCGCGGCCCGTTCCCAAGAAACTGAGCCTCAGCGCTCCATCCCAGCCCCATCGCCACCAGAAGCGCTACGCACGCGAGCAAAGTACGAATCTTCACTAATCTCTTCTCCAATCGCTTCAACTTGATTTGCCATTATTTCAGAACCGCTCCCGCTCCCCGCTTGCGCGGCAACCCTCAGGGATGATCGGCGTAGTACCCGGTCCGATAGCGCAGTGAATACTTCTCTGCCGCCGCCGGATCCGTCAGCTTCACCCGGATGCGCCGAAACGCCCCATCACCCGAATCCGGCGAGTAGTAGCCCAACAGGTACTGAGTGCGCAGGTCCTCGGAGACGTGCTGGAACGCAGGCTCCAGATCCCGCGGGTCCTCAACGTAGTAGTACTTGCCCCCCGTGTCCTCCGACATCTGGATCATGGCGTGCTCGCCGCCGGTGTTCCTGCCCGCGTCTGCTGCCACCGGGACGATGATGATGGAGTAGATAATCGCGTTCGCCCGCTGCGCCTGCTCTACTGCATCTTCATAGCGCTCGCCGTGGCCGGAGTCTCCTCCATCGGAGATGACCACCAGCACGCGGCGGCGGTTCGCCTCCTGCCTTGTGGTCTCCAACCGCTGGCTGGCCAGGTAGACGGCGTTAAATAGAGCAGTCTCCTGGCCGCGAATCAGCCGGCCCAGGCCGAGCTCGGCCTGGCGCGGATTGCTGGTAAATGAGACCACCTCGCGCACGTTGTCGGAGAAGTCCATCAGGTCCAGCTCGTCCTGCGGACGCAGAATGGCTCGGATGAAGTGCTTCGCCGCCTCTCGCTCCAGCCGCTCACTGGTCAGCACGGTCTCGCTCGCGTCGATCGCGAGCACGATCGAGAGCGGACTGGTCGCCTCGCGCTCGAACACGGCGATGGGCTGCACCTTGCCGTTCTCGAATATCTGGAAGTCCTTCTTCTCGAATCCGCCGACCGGCGTTCCTCCGCGGTCCACCACATTAAGCGCGACATTCACCAGCCGCGTCGGCACACGGAAGGTCGTCACTGCCTGATCACCGGACGACCGGGCGGCGTCGGGCCCGGAGCTCTTGTGCGGCGTCAGTGGTCCAGACGGCTCTTCCACCGCGCCGGTCGGTCGCGATGCGCGACGCTCCACTGGAGCTGGCTTCTGCGGAGCGGCCGCCGGCGGCTTCTGCGAACCTGGCGCAGGCGAACTCGGCTGCGGCTCTGCTTGGGTCTCCTGCCCCCTGACGAGAGAAGATCCGGCCAGCAGCAATATAGCGAGCAGTGCCGCCTGCAGCTTCATCCCTGCGCCTCCGCCGAACGGGCAGCGAGGTGCTCGGGGAACGGTTCGCCATCGGCCCAGACTGCACCGTCGGCGAATGTCTCCCGCTTCCAGATGGGCACCGTCTTCTTGAGTGTGTCGATCAGCCAACGGCACGCGTCGAAAGCGGCGCCACGGTGAGCTGACGCCACCACGATCAAAACGCTGGTTTCGCCCACCTGCAGCCTGCCGAGCCGATGGACGAGCGAAATGTCGCGGACCCGGAATCGTTCCACCGCCTCTGCGGCCAGCCGCTGCATCTGCTCGAGCGCCATCTCCCGGTACGCCTCGTAGTCGAGGTACAGCGTCTGCCGCCGGCGCGTGTTGTCGCGGACGATGCCGTCGAAAATGCAGACTGCGCCATCGCTGTCCGCCTTGGCGGCGGCCACGATCGAGGCGGATTCGATGGGAGTGTCCACGATCTCAACGTGCATCTCGCCTCCCGAGGCCGCCCGATACGGGCGGAAGCAGCGCGACCTCATCGCCTTCCCGCAACACCGCGGACGCGGAGCTGTACTCGCGATTCACGGCGACGGCGAGGCTCTGCCATACGTGCGTCTGCATGCTGAGATTAGACGTTTGCTGCTCCAGAATGCGGAGCAGGTCGGCAACGGTTGCGCCCTGAGCGAGCTGGAGTTGGACGGTTGCCGTCCCGAGCAGGTCTTTGAGGACACCGAAGGCGAGGATCTTTACCTGCATTCGCTCAGAATAAATGCTGCTCCCTTCCGGGTCTGTTCCCCGGCTATGCCAGGTCCTTCGGTCCCTCGCCGATCGGGTCCACTGGCTCATCCGCCTTGGCCGCAGCCAACAGGCCATGAAGATCGAGTGCGCGCGTGTACATCCCCAGCTTTCCA
>JAICMT010000381.1 GCA_025929125.1 Acidobacteriaceae bacterium
CGCTCGTACGCTTTTGCATCGCAGGCAAAACCCGGCAACTTTAGCGATAATTGTCATCGACAAAGAGGCCAAGTGAAACCATCCATTCAGAACGCCATTCCATCCCTGCCCAACAAAAGCACCCGCGCCGCCGAGCGCAACTCCGTGAGTTTCCGCCTGCTTGCGCTTGCGGTATCTCCCTTCCTGCTTGCTTCTATAGCGGCAGCCGCCCAGCATTCGACCACCGACCGGCACTCTGCACCCGCTACCGCCGAAGTGCTGTGGTACCGGACCCCCGCGCCGATCTGGGATCATGCGCTTCCGGTCGGAAACGGCCGGCTGGGCGCGATGGTGTTTGGCGGAGCTAATACCGGCGCCAACAACGGCGACCTGCAGGATAGGCGCCGAAACGAGCCGCTGATGGATGGCTCGCAGACCTCGGCCGGTGACGAGCACCTGCAGCTGAACGAATCCTCGATCTGGCAGGGCGGCCGCGTCAACCGGCTGAACCCGTGCGCTCCGGAGGCCGTCCCGAAGATCCGCCAGTTGCTGCTGGACTCGCACTGGACGGACGGCGCAAAAATCTCTGAGGCGGAGAAACTGGCGAAGGATTGCATGATCGGCAGGCCGCCGGGAATGCCGAGCTACAGCACGCTGGGCGATCTTTATCTGCGCTCCGCTGCGCCGGGCGACGTAACTGACTACAAGCGTCAGCTGGATCTCGACACCGGCGTTGTCCGCGTGACGTACACGAAAAACGGGGTTCACTACACGCGTGAAGTGTTCGCCTCAGTGCCGGACCAGGTGATCGCCGTGCGCCTGACCGCCGACCGAAAGGGCGCGCTGAGCTTCAAGACCAGCATGGACCGCCCGGATGACTTCGCCGTGCGCGTAAAGGGCAATGACACGCTGGTGCTGCGCGAGGGCAAGGACCACAAAGGCGAGATCCACTTTGCCGGCGAGGCTCTGGTGCTGCCGGCGGGCGGCTCGGTTCGGCCTGACGGCTCGGACCTTACCGTCGCCCATGCCGATTCGGTCACGATTCTGATTGCAGCGGCAACCGACTTCAAAGGCGGCCCGTTCACCGGCGGAGATCCGGAGGCGCACTGCGAACAGGCGCTCGCGCGCGCGCGCATCCGCTCGTTTGCGCAGATGTTGTCGCGTCAAGAGGCCGTATACCAGCCGGTGTTCCGGCGCATGAGCCTGGAGCTGGCGAACTCCTCCAACGGCACCGACCAGCCGCCCACCGATGAGCGCATCAAGCGCGTTGCCGCCGGTGCGGACGATCTGGCCCTGCAGCAGCTCTACTTCCAGTTCGCACGCTATCTGCTGATCAGTTCCTCGCGCCCGGACGGGCTGCCAGCGAATTTGCAGGGCATCTGGGCTGCCGGGATCAACAATCCCTGGGGTTCCAAGTGGACCATCAACGTCAACGCAGAGATGAACTACTGGCTGGCGGAGCCGGGCGGCCTGAGCGACACCATGCTGCCGCTGATCAACCTGATCGATATGGTGCGCACGCCTTCCAGCGGCACCGGAACCCAGGTCGCGCGCGACTACTATAAGGCCCGCGGCTTCGTGATCCACCACAACACCGATATCTGGGGTGATGCCGATCCCATTGACATCATCGGCTCCGGAATCTGGCCCATGGGCGGTGCGTGGCTCTCGCTCGATGCCTGGGACCACTATGCGTTCACGATGGACAAGGTGTTCCTCAAGAACCGTGCCTGGCCGATCCTGCACGACGCCTCGCTCTTCTTTCTGGATTACCTAATCGACGACGGCTCGGGCCACCTGGTGACCGGTCCCTCGCTCTCGCCGGAGAACACCTACAAGCTGCCCGATGGAACGCGTCACTCCCTCACCATGGGTCCGACCATGGATATCGAGATCGCGCGTGAACTCTTCACCCGCACGCTCCAGGCCGGACACATCCTCGGGGAAGATCCTGCGTTTCTGAAGCAGGTCGAAGACGCACAGAAGAAGCTGCCGCCCTTCAAGGTAGGCAAGTTCGGTCAACTGCAGGAGTGGCAGTACGACTACGACGAGAGCGAGCCGGGCCATCGTCATATCTCTCACCTGTGGGCGCTGTTCCCCGGAACGCAGATCTCGCTAGAGCGTACGCCGGAACTGGCTGCCGCTGCCCGCGTGACACTCGAGAGCCGGCTCTCCCACGGTGGTGGGCAGACGGGCTGGTCGCGCGCCTGGGTAGTCAATTACTGGGACCACCTGCACGAGGGCGAAAAGGCCTACGAGAGTCTGCAGGTCATGTTCCGTCAATCCACGTTCCCCAACCTGATGGACACCCATCCGCCGGGGCTGTTTCAGATCGACGGCAACCTTGGCTCCGCCAATGGAATGCTTGAGGCTCTGGTGCAGTCGCGGTGGACTCCGGAGGCAGTAGAAGTGGAACTACTGCCGGCGCTTCCTTCCAAATGGCCCGAGGGCTCCGTGGAGGGGCTTCGCGTCCGCGGAAATGCGGGTGTCACCATGCACTGGAGCGACGGCAAAATCACATCGCTGACACTGAATGCTGGGAGCAACGGAGCCATTCGCCTGGTGCCGCCCAAGGGCCAGACCATCGCCCAGGTCCGAAGCGGGAAGGCGGCAACCCCAGTCTCAAGCGATGGCGTGTTGCACCTCAAAGCCGGCCAGCGCTACGACGTCAGCTTCCGCTAGAACAGTTCCGGGCGGCGGAGAGCAATCATCTCCGCTGCCGGGACTAATTCGCCCGGTGAGTTCGGGGTCTAGTCGAAAGCTCAGGACTTCGCGGGCACCGGACCTGATGGCCGCAGCTCGACGTTTCTGGCCGTAATCGCCAGCTCCACGGACCTTGGCCCTCGA
>JAICMT010000318.1 GCA_025929125.1 Acidobacteriaceae bacterium
AAAGGCAGCGCATCAACATCGCCCGCGCTCTGGCTCTCAACCCGCAGTTCCTCGTCCTGGATGAGCCGGTCAGCGCGCTCGACGTCTCGGTCGGCGCCCAGGTGATCAATCTCCTACGCGACTTACAGCGGCGCTTCGGACTCACCTATCTCTTTATCTCTCACTCCATGCCCTTGGTGCGGCATCTCTGCGATCGCGTCGCCGTCATGCAACGCGGCCGGCTGGTGGAACTAGGCGACGCAGCCCAAATTTGTGAGAGGCCACAGAATCCCTATACCAGTCAGCTCATCGCAGCAACTCCGGAGCTGCCCGCGATCCCGGGTTCACCCTAGCCGATACAATCAGAGAAGGATGTTTTCCAGCCTTACTTCGCACGCACACTATATCTGGCTGGTTGCTGCGTCCTTCATCGCCGGAGTCATGAACGCCATGGCAGGCGGCGGATCCTTCGTCTCATTTCCCGCGATGCTTTCCATCGGCGTCCCTCCCATCCAGGCAAACGCGACCAATACCGTCGCTCTCTGGCCGGGACAACTCACTTCCGTCTGGGCTTTGCGAATGGACCTCCGCCGGGATCTGCTCCCGGTCGTCACCGCAGCATCGGTCATTGGTGGTGTTGCCGGCGCCGTGATCCTTCTGCATACGCGCCAGCGCACCTTCATGCACATGGTTCCATGGCTGCTGCTGGTTGCGTCGGTGCTGTTCGGCATCAGCGGACCCGTCTCACGCTGGCTGCGGCGTCGAACCTCTGAGCCGCACGCGATCCGAAATCCAAACGCGCTCGCCCTCTTCCTCGCTTTACTTCCCGTTTGCTTCTATATCGGATACTTTGGCGCTGGGGCAGGCTTCCTCATTATGACCGCTCTGGCCCTGTTTGGCGTCGAAGAGATGAGAGCTCTCAATTCTCTCAAGGTCACTGCAGCCTGCCTCTCCAACTTCTGCGCGGTGGTCACCTTTGTCGCCGGGGGCGCCATCGAATGGCACTACTGCATCGTCTCCATGGTCTTCGCGGGGATCGGCGGCTACACCGGGGCGCACTATGCGCGCCGGATGGATGCTGGTGTCCTGCGCAGCATCGTCGTCGTGACCGGCTGCGCCATGGCGGCTTACTTTTTCTGGAGGCAATCATGACCAACACCAGCCAATGGGGGAACTCGCACCATGAGCCATGAAGGCATCCGAATTGTCAGCGAGTCCGAGGTCCGCCGCGAAGCGCAGGCCGAACACAAACTGTCGCCTGAAGCCGTCACGCCCGCCAGAGTCAAAGTGAAAAAGACAGAAGGCACCGGCATGGAGATCGAATGGCGCGACGGGCACACCAGCTCCTGGAACTTCCGCTGGCTACGCGACGCCTGCCCTTGCGCCACCTGCCACGAGGAGAGGGACAAAGCCGGCCGCGCTCCCGGAGTCGCGAAACCCCGGCAGCAATCCCTGCTCCAAATGTATGAGGAGCCTCCGCGTCCGCTGGAGGTAAGCCCGGTAGGGAAGTACGCGCTCAAATTCAAGTGGAACGACGGCCACGAGGCGGGCATCTACTCGTGGGAATACCTGCGCCGGGTCTGCGACTGCGACCAGTGCCGCAGCGCTCGCGCTAAGTGAGCCCCAATTGCCCCAGCAACTCCTCCACGCTGTCAGCCACGTTCACAATGGCGCGATTCCTCTCCTTCAGCATGCCTTCGGCCACGCAGTGGTCAAGGAAGGAAAGCAGCCCGTCATAGAACCCATGAATGTTGAGTAGGAACACCGGCTTCGCATGGAGTCTCAAAGTCTGCCAGGCCAGCACTTCGAACAATTCCTCAAACGTTCCGAATCCTCCCGGCAGCGCAATAAACGCGTCTGAGCGATCGCTCATCATTGCCTTCCGCGTGTGCATGCTGTCGGTGACGTGCAGCTCCGTCAGCTCGCGGTGTGCCACTTCAGCCTCGACCAGCACGCTCGGAATGACGCCGATGACGTTCCCGCCCTCTGCCAGTGCAGCTTCGGCCACCACATGCATCAGACCAACGTTTGAACCTCCGTAGACAATGCCAACGCTCATCCGCGCCAGCGCTCGAGCCAGTGCATCAGCAGCTTGGGCATACACGGGATTGGCCCCGTTTGCGGAGGCGCAGAAGATAGCTACGTTGCGGGGAGGAGTGGAAAGGGAAGACATCCACTCCATTATCCGCGCGGTCGCGCCCTGCTAATTAAGCGTGACCGTCTTCCCCTTCAACCCCTTGTCCACGGTAAACAGAACCTCGCCCTTCTCAGCAAATCCCTCGCCCGTCCCAATCACCTGATCGCCCTGCGCAGCAGCAACAGCGAGCGACTGATGTGGAGTAAGCGTGTAGGATTGTGCCCCGATGCTTACCGTGCGCGGAGATTCAGCATGATTGACGAGCACAAACTTAATCGCATCCTTCTTCGACTGGGTCGTTCCCGCCCTCATCTTCTCAAGCGTGCTCTTGGGGGCGGCGCTTACAGTGAGCGGAGCCACAGCTCCTCCAACGAGTAAAAATACGAGCAGACCTAAATTGCGCAACATGGGGTAGACCTCTCAGATTGAGATTGGTTTTCGTTCGGTGCGCCGCCAGCTCAGCCAGCCCGTCGCCCTCACAATTACGCAATTGGATGAAGAGGAGTTGCGAAAGACTCCCGATCCTCGCGACAGTTTTCTAGGAGTGCTTCGACATCCGAAATCTATTCGCTCCGTGATCGACCCTGCGCTGGTCTTCCGATTACGTCCCACCCACACATAGAGATACGCGCTGAAAAATCTTCGACTCGGTCCACATCCCGGCGCATCCAACCCAGAGATCCAGATGAAAGACAACGACCAACCCGTGGTTCTGTCCGTCGACGGTCACGACGTCGCTGTCACTCATCCGCACAAGCCGTACTTCACGCGGGATGTAAAGCTCACCAAGCTCGATCTGGTGCATTACTACCTTGCCGTTACTTCCGGCGCGCTCAATGGAATCCGCGATCGTCCCATCGTCCTCAAGCGGTTTGTGAACGGCGCTGAAGCCGAGCCGTTTTATCAGAAGCGTGCCCCGGCGGATCACCCTGACTTTCTTCGCACCGTCACCTCGTCGTTTCCTTCTGGCCGCACCGCGGAGGAACTCGTCGTGGACAATGCTGCCGGCCTGGCCTGGATCGTCAACCTCGGCTGTATTGAGCTGCACCCGCATGCCGTTCGCAGCTCCGATCTCAGTCACCCCGACGAACTGCGCGTCGATCTCGATCC